>NZ_JBKBOV010000055.1:0-29354 GCF_046293535.1 Massilia sp.
GGTTCGAGCGCAGCTGGCAGCAGCGGCAGCTTGGGCAGCTCGACCGGCGGCAACAGCGCGCTGGGCTCGAATGGCAGCACCTCGGGCAGCACCTCGGGCAGCACCACCGGCAGCAGCGCCGGCACCACCGCCGGCAGCAGCGGCAGCATGGGCGGCGCCAGCGCGCAATCGTCGGGTTCGTCCTCGGGCGGCGACCAGTCGCAATCGCAGGGCGGCATCAAGGGCGCCATGTCCAACATGTCGCCGGACAAGGCGCACGAGAAGATCGACCAGCTCGCACAAAGCGCACAGCCGCTGGTCGACCGCCTGGTCAGCACCGCACACGCCGGCGTCGATCGCCTGAGCGGCATGCTGAGCGGCGCATCGGAAAGCCTGGGCCAGCGCAAGGGCCAGCTGGGCGAGACCTACCAGAACTACTCGACCAAGAGCACCGAGTACGTCAAGACCAACCCGGGCACCGCCCTGCTGGTCGCCGCTGGTGTCGGCTTCCTGCTGGCCAAGCTGCTGAGCAGCAGCGACACCACCGAGCGTCGCGAATACCGCTACTATCGCGACTGATCGGCGCAAGCCATCCATGAAAAACCCCGGCGGGCGTGAGCCCAGCCGGGGTTTTTATTTGTTTGCTGCGCCCGTCAGATCAGGTCGCGCAGGGCCTGTACGGCACGTGTCGTGGCGGCGGCGTCCGGCGTCGGGAGATGAATCTCGAGCCACAGGACGCGTTGCGGCACCGGGGCGGGGTCGAGCGCCAGGATGTAGAACACTGGCTGGCCATCGGCGGCAGTCGCGTGGTATGTCACCTGGTGATAGCTGCCCGGCCCGGGAGCGAGCGGCGCCGATGGCACGACCAGCTTGAACGTCTCGCCGTTCGGGAGCGATGGCAGATCGCGCATCGACGCCAGGCCGCCGAGCCGGCCTGCGACCTGCTTCAACTGCGCTGCGATCGCTGCCGTGTCATGCGTGTCCCTCGGCTTGAACATCGCGGCGGCTTCGTCGAAGCGCTGCTCCTGCCAGGCACGGACGAAGCGCTTTTCGCTGTCGGGAGAGTGGCTATCGCTGGCTGCTGCGGGAAGCGACAGTGCAAGGAATGCGGCAAACAGGCAGGCACGGCGAAGGCTGGACTGCATTCTGTGGAACGCCCGATGTTTTGTCATGAGGGAAAAGAATACACGAACGCGCCTCGTCGACTTGCTCGCATTTTCATGCGGCAGAGGGAAAAGCGGCGTGCACTGTGGGCACGCCGCCGTTCAGCCGCATGTCAGGGCACGCTCACTTCACCGGATCGCTCACGCTTTCCTTCACCGGCGCCGCTGCCGGCTTGTGCCGCAGCCGTCCCATCTGGCGCTTCAGGAAGTGCTCGAAGTCGTCCACGTAGGTGAACACCGCCGGCACCACCAGCAGGCTCAGCAGCGTCGAGGTGATCAGGCCGCCGATCACCGCGATCGCCATCGGCGAGCGGAAGCTCGGGTCGCCCGACAGGCCCAGCGCCAGCGGCATCATGCCGGCGCCCATGGCGATGGTGGTCATCACGATCGGGCGCGAACGCTTGTGGCAGGCGTCGACCAGGGCATCGAAACGGTTCATGCCCGCTTCGCGCGCCAGGATCGCATAGTCCACCAGCAGGATCGAGTTCTTGGTCACGATCCCCATCAGCATGATCAGGCCGATCATGGTCGGCATCGACAGCGCGTTCTGCGTCAGCAGCAGGGCCACGAAGGCGCCGCCGATCGACAGCGGCAGCGCGGCCAGGATGGTCACCGGCTGCATGAAGTCGTTGAACAGCAGCACCAGCACGCCGTAGATGCACAGCACGCCGATCAGCATCGCGACCCCGAAACTGGCGAACAGCGCCTGCATTTCCTGGGCGTCGCCCAGTTCCGCGATCTGGACGCCCGGCGGCAGTTTCTGGAACACCGGCAGGGCGCGCGCCTCGGCGTTGACCTCGCCCAGCGAGCGGCCCTGCAGCTCCACGTCGAGCGTCACGTTGCGGGTGCGGTTCAGGCGGTTGATCTCGGCCGGGCCGCTTTCCACCGTGATGGTGGCGACGTTGGCCAGCAACACCGGGCCGCGCGAGCCGGGCACGGTCAGGCGGCCCAGCGCATCCAGGTCGGCGCGCACCGCGTCCGGCAGCTTGACGCGGATCGGCACCTGGCGTTCGTCCAGGTTCATCTTGGCCAGCGAAATGTCGTAGTCGCCGGCGGTGGCCACGCGCACCGTCTCGCCGATGGCGGCGGCGGTCACGCCCAGGTCGGCCGCGCGCGCGAAGTCCGGGCGCACGATGATCTCGGGGCGCACCAGCGAGGCGCTGGAACTGACGTTGCCGATGCCCTGCAGGGTGCGCAGTTCGCGCTCGGCCTGGCGCGCCGTCGCGGTCAGGAGCTCCGGATTTTCGCTGCGCAGCACCAGCTGCAGCTTGGTGCCGGTGTCGGGCGCGCCGACGTTGAAGCGCGCGCCCGGGATCTGCGCCATCCTGACGCGCAGCGCGCGCTCGATCTCGGATAATCCCACGTCGCGCTCGCCGCGGTCGACCGTGCTCACGGTCAGCACCGCGCGGCGCGCTTCCGCCGCCGCGCCGGGGGCGAAAGCGTCGCCGCTGGAACCGCCGCCGATCGAACTGAACACGCCCTTCACGCCGTCGACCTGCATCGCCGCCAGGCGCGCCTGCTCCGCGACCGCATGGGTTTCGGCCAGGGTCGAACCGGGCGGCAGTTCGACCGTCACCATGGTCTGCGAGCGATCGGCCGGCGGCACGAAGCCGGTCGGCAGCAGCGGCACCAGCGCGATCGAGCAGAGGAAGAACACGGCGGCGCCGATCGCGGTCGCCATGCGGTGGCGCAGGCACCACTGCATGGCCGTCATGTAGCGCCGCATCAGCGGGCCGTCCTTCTCTTCGCCGTGGTGCTTGGCCGGCTTGAGGATATAGGCCGCCATCATCGGCGTGAGCAGGCGCGCCACGACCAGCGAGGCCAGGATCGCGATCACCGCGGTCCAGCCGAACTGCTTGAAGAATTTACCGGGGATGCCGCCCATGAAGGCGGTCGGCAGGAACACCGCGACCAGGGCGAAGGTGGTGGCGATCACCGCCATGCCGATCTCGTCGGCCGCTTCCAGCGCCGCCTGCATCGGGGTTTTCCCCATGCGCAGGTGGCGCGAGATGTTCTCGATCTCGACGATCGCATCGTCCACCAGCACGCCGATGACGAGCGCCAGCGACAGCAGGGTCACCATGTTGAGCGTGTAGCCGAACAGGTACTGTCCGAGGAAGGCGGGGATGACCGACAGCGGCAGCGCGGCCGCGGCCACCAGGGTGGCGCGCCAGTCGCGCAGGAACCACCACACTACCAGCACCGCCAGCACCGCGCCTTCGTACAGCATTTCCATCGAGGCGTCGAAATTTTCCTGCACGGGCCCCGAGTTGTCGATCACCTCGCGCAGCACCACGTTCGGGTTTTCCTCCTGCAGCTGGGCCACCGCCGCGCGCGCGCCTTCGGCCACATCCACTTCGCCGGCGCCGCGGGTGCGGAAGACCTCGAAGCCGACCACCTTGTGGCCGTCCTGCAGGGCGATCGCACGCGGTTCGGCCACCGTGTCGGTGACGGTGGCGATCTGCTCGAGCTTGACGTGGCGGCCGTCCGGCAGCGGGATGTCCATCTGCGCCAGTTCCTGGGCCGACTGCACGGTGGCGATGGTGCGCACCGACTGTTCGGCGCCGCTGACGTCGCCGCGGCCGCCCGGCGCTTCGCGCTGGACGTTGCGCAGCTGGCGCGACACGTCCAGGGCCGACACCCGCAGCGCCGCCATGCGCTGGTCGTCGAGCTCCACCCGCACTTCGCGGGTAACGCCGCCCACGCGCTTGACCGCGCCCAGCCCGGGCACGCTCAGCAGGCGCTTGGCCACGTCGTTGTCGACGAACCAGCTCAGTTCCTGGTCGTCCATGGCGCTGCCGGCGGTCTTGCTGCGCTCGACGGTGAAGGTGGCGACCACGCGGCCGGCGGTGGCCGCCTTGGTCACGCTCGGCTCGCGCATCTCGGGCGGCAGGTCGGCGCGCACCCGCGCCACCGCGTCGCGCACGTCGTTGACCGCGTCGGACAAGTCCTTTTCGAGAATGAACTCGATGGTGATGGTGGCCACGCCGTCCAGCACCTTGGTATAGATGTTCTTGACGCCCTGCAGGGTGGCGACCGAATCCTCGATCTTGCGCGCCACCTCGGTCTCGAGCTGGGCCGGCGCGGCGCCTTCCAGCGTGGCGGCGACGGTCACGATCGGCAGTTCGATGTCCGGGAAATCCTGGATCTTGCTGGCCTTGAAGGCCAGCAGCCCTGCCACCGTGAGCAGGACGAACAGCATGATCGCCGGGATCGGGTTGCGGATCGATAGAGCGGAAAAGTTCATGAGGGTGCTCCGCTCAGCGCGCCGCGGTCTGGCGCTGCGCCGGGGCCGGCGCTGCCTTGGCCGGCGCTGCCGGCGAAGGGACGTTGCGCACCAGATCCCCATCGTTGAGGAAGCCGGCGCCGCTGATGACGATCGGGGTGCCGGCCGCCAGCCCGCCCACGATCTCGACCCGGTCGCCGAGGCGGCGGCCGGTGCTGACCTTCAGCTGGCTCACGCGGCTGTCCTGGTTCAGGCGAAACACGTAGCTGAAGCCGTCGCGCACCGCGAGCGCCTGCTGCGGCACGGTGAGGGCGCTGGTGGCGCCCAGTTCGAAGCGGCCGCTGGCGAACATGCCGGCCTTGAGCGGCGCATTGCTCGAGAGCGCAGGCGGCAGGTCGACGTAGACCAGCGCCAGGCGGGTCTGCGGGTCGACGGTCGGCGCCACGGCGCGCACCTTGCCGACGATCTCGCTGCCGCTGGCGGCGCGGACCGCCGCGCGCATGCCCGGCTTGATGCGGCCCAGGTCGTTCGAGGTGACTTCGGCGCGCCATTCGAGACGGCCCTGGCGGATCATGCGGAACAGCTCCGTGCCCGGGCCGGTGACGGCGCCGACGGTGGCGCTGCGCGCCGAGATGATGCCGCTGTCCGGCGCGACCACGGTGGCCTGGCGCAGGCGCAGTTCCTGCTGGGCCAGCGTGGCGCGGGTGGCGTTCACGCGCGCGGCGGCGGTGCGCTCGGCGGTCAGGAGCTGGGTGACCTGCTGTTCGCTCAGCGCGCCGGAGCTGCGCAGGGCGCGCGCCCGGTCAGCGTCCGCCTTGGCGGCGCTGGCGTTGGCCTGGGCTTCCTGCAGCGCGGCGCGCGCCTGGTCGACGTCGGCGCGCACGGTGTCGCTGGCGAATACCGCCAGGGTCTCGCCTTTCTTGACGACGTCCCCGACGTTCACCCGTACCTCACTCAGGCGCAGGCCGTTCGATTCGCTGCCGATCACGGCTTCCTGCCAGGCGGCGACGCTGCCGTTGGCGGTCAGGCCCACCGGCAGGGTGGTGGTGGCCGGCTGGCCGGTGGTGACGGTGAGCGCGGGCGTCGGCGCGGCCGGCTTCTCGTCCTTGGCGGTGGCGCGCTGCGGCACGGCCAGCGCGAGGGCAAAACAGAGCGTGGCGCCGGCAATGGCAAGCAGCGGAACGGGGATGGTCTGGGACAGGCGGCGGAGAGTCGGCATCTTCTTCAATCGGCTTTGGTTCAAGCTGTTAAGTGTAGCAAAAATGCAATGGCGCACGGGCTGATTTGTTATGTTGACGAGCTTACAAACATTTACCAAACGGCGCGGCAAGTCGCCCCGTGCGGGTATATAAAGGGGGAATGCGGCTCCTCACCCTCTTGTTTTGCCTGCTCCTGTCCATGGGAGGCACGGCCCGTGCGCAGCCTGCCGCCCCGATCGGGACCGGGCTGGCCGAGCATCTGCTGAACCGCACGGGCTATGGTCCGGCCCCCGGCGAGGTGGCGCGGGTGCGTGCGCTCGGCGTGCAGGCCTGGGTCGACAGCCAGCTGGATCCGCCGCCCATGCCGCCGCGGCTGGAGGAACGCCTGCGCGCGCTGCCCGGGCCCGAAGCGGCGCTGCTGCGCGCCATCGCCAGCCCGCGCCAGCTGGAGGCGGTGCTGGCGCAATTCTGGCTGGACTATTTCAAGGGGGACGAGAGCGCAGGCGAACTGCTGCGTCCGCAGGTGCTGCGCCGCTACGCCGACCTGCATGCGGCGCTCGGCCAGGGCCGGCCCGTCTCCGGCGAACGGGAGGCGCTGCGGGCATTGGTGCGGCATTTCGTCTCGCTTCCTTCCGCAGGGCTGCAAGGCTCGCTGTGGCGGGTGTGGGAGAGCACGCAAGGAGACCAGCGCGCGGTGCTGCGCCGGCTCCTGACCAGTCCTGAATTCCTGGCGTCGTCGCAGTGGCAGGGCAAGCGGAAGGATGGACTGCGCTTCGTGGCCTCGGCGGTCCGGGCCTCCGGCCTGGCGGTGGAGAACGTCACACCCCTGATGGCCTTCGTGCGCGATCCCTTGCCGGATGCGCGGCGCGCCGAATTCGTGGAGCGCCTGGCGACCGGCCGGCTGGCCCTGGCGATGGCGCCGGTTCAGCCGCACGAGTATGCGTCGTCGGCGCCGCCGCTGCGCGCCAATGTCGGCGGCGAGGCGGGGCAGGGGACGGTATCCCAGCCGGGGCCGGTGCTGATGGCGGCGCCGACGCCCTCGGCCGCCGCGATGGCGGCAGCGGCGGCGCGCAGCCAGCCGCTACTCCCCGAGCGCTTGCGGGAACGGCTGCACAAGCAGGATTTCCTGCGTTATTGATGAGAGCAACTGCAAAGAGGAAATGCAGATTGCGCAGCGCAACAAAAAGCCCGGAAAGTGTCTGATTCTGGAAACGCTTCCCGTCGAATTTTGATTACGTAATTCTACGGTATTGCACTGCACAATAAAGCGGAGTATATTGGGACTGTCTCCTCCAGTTTTCTCCGAAAATTGGATTATCGCCCGCTTACCGCAAGGTTCGCGGGCGTTTTTTTTTGCGCGCGAATAATTCAGTCCGTCGGGGCCACGTCCGCACCCTGGAAAGCCCCGGCGCGCCAGGTCAGCACCAGGGTATCGCGGTGCCCGTGCTCGCCCAGCGGCTGGATCGGCGTCGATTCGTGGATCACGGCGGCGTCGTCGAGCAGCAGCAGGGTCCACGGTTCCAGCATCGTGAATCGCTTGCCTGCCGGTCCGTCAGCCTCGAACACCCGGGTCTCGCCGCCCTTGATGCCGGTACGGCTGATCAGGATGACGGCGACGAAATCGACGCCGTCCCGGTGCGCGCCTTCCGGCGTCGGACGGCCGATGCCGTCGGCGGTATCGATGCGGAACTGGTGCGCTTCCACGTACCAGGTCTGGCGCCCGCGCACGCTGGAGCAGACGTCGCCCAGTGCCCGCAGCAGGCGGCTCCAGGCGGGGTTCGCGATGGTGGCGGTCTCGATCGGCGCGAACAGGCGGTGCATGCCGCCGTGCAGGGCGTTGTACTCGACCGGCTGCCAGTGCGGGCGGTGCGGCACCTGCACCAGGGCGTGGCCGGTGTCGTCGCTGTCGTCGATGAAGCAGGAATGGCGCCGCCGCCGGTAGCGGCCGCCGTCCTTGAGGTAGTTGTCGAGCTCGAGCCGGTCCCAGCTCGGCACCAGCGACTGCAGCTCGTCGAGCGAGCAGCCGGCCAGGCGCGCGACGTCTTGCGGACGCAGCAGGGCATAGCCCTCGCCGCGGATGGCTTCCGCCAGCTGCGACGGAGCGTTGTAGGGTAGTTCAGGTGTGGTCATCCGGGTAGCGTAGCAGGTTTCCCAGCTCCCGACATGACCACGGGCAATCACCAGTTCTTTGTGAGGCTCAGTCGGAAGGTGCGCGGCTCGATCGGATGGAAGTGGATGTCGTCCACGGCATCACGCTCGTTCGGCAGGCGCGAAGCGTAGTAGTAGTCGATCGCCGAATCGCGCCGGTTGGTGAGATTGAAGCCTTCCAGCTCGATGCGCATGTCCCTGCCGAGGCGGTAGCCCACGCGGCCGTTGAGCGTGAGGCTGGGGCGCGAGCGCACGCTGTCGTCCTCGATCAGCGGACGCGGGCCGAAGTAGCGCAGGCGCAGGGCGCCCGACCATGCACCCAGCCGGTCCACCGTCAGGCCGGCCTGGGCCACGCCTTCGACGGCGCCCGGAATCCGGCGGCCGGCGTCCCGATCGCCGTCCGGGTTGCCGCCGCGCGAGCGCGCCCGTGCGTAGGCCGCGTCGAAGTTCAAGGTCAGCCACTTGTTGGCGCGCACGCTGTTCGACAGTTCGACGCCGTAGCGGCGGCTCGGATCGCCCGCCTCGGTATTGCCGGCGTCGCCGATGTAGGTCAGCTCGGAATCGAAGTCGAGGCGGTACACCGACACCGTGGTTTCCGTCTTCGGGATCGCCACCGTGCGCAGGCCCAGCTCGACACCACGCGAGCGCACCAGGCCCGGGGTAGGGTCGACCGGATCGAGGGTCTTCGGATCGAGCCTTGCCACGGTGCCGCGCGCGTCATTGCTGTGGAAGCCGTGGCCATAATTGAAGTACAGCTCGGTATGCTGCCAGGGGCCATAAGCCACGCTCAGCGTGGGCGTGACCAGCTTGTCGCGGGCGCGGCCGGCGTTTTCAGGCCGATCGCCGTCGACGCGAAAAGCGTAGGCATTGGCGCGCACGCCCACCACGGTACGCAGGGCCGGGCTCCACATCGTCGCGTTTTCCAGGTAGACGGCGGCGCTGCCTTCACGAATGTGGTCTTCGCGCGTGGTCGCAATGCGCTGGCGCGCGCGGGTGTCGAGCAAAGCGTTGAAGATGTTGTCGTTCTGGAGCTGGAAGCCGACGGTCATGTCCGACGCCACCTCGCCCGCCTTGTAGGCATGCCAGGTGTGGCTGCCGTCCAGGCCCGTGGTCACGCGGCGGTCCGGCTGGGCGAACTGGTCGCCGTTCACCGGGTCGTTCATGAAGTACGTGAAGTTCGAATACAGCTCGCCCTTGTTGCGGATCGCATAGGCGCTCAGGCTGCTGGCCGTGTCCTGGGTGGTGCGGCGCCAGCTGCCGGACAAGCTGCTGCGCTCGGCCTTGCCGCCGTCGCTCAGGTCGATGGTGTCGAAACGTCCCAGTTGGCCGCTGGCGACGGCGCGCAGCGGGATCTGGTCGGTGGCGTTCCAGTGGCCGCGGTAGTGCATCGCGGTGACGGTCCAGCCGTTGTTGGCATAGCCGCGGCTGTAGCGCAGCACCGCGTTGATCTTGCGGTAGCCGTCCGGTCGCGTCCAGGGACCGTCGTTCTTCATCAGTTCCAGCGCGTACAGCAGGTTGCCGCCGGCCAGTTCGGGCGAGGCGGCCAGCACCGTGCGCGCGTACGCGTCCTGGCCGACCGTGACGGCGGCCAGCGGCGAGACCAGCCGGTTGGCGTAGGCGATCGAGACCTTGCCGGCCGAGGCGAAGTCGCCGTCCGTGGCCGAGTAGGGGCCCTTGCGGTAATCGAGCCGGGTGACGATTTCCGGGATCAGGAAGTTCAGGTCGGTCCAGCCCTGGCCGTGCGCGTGGCTGCGCTGGTTGACCGGCATGCCGTCCACCCAGGTGGCCAGGTCGGTGCCGTGGTCCAGGTTGAAGCCGCGCAGGTAGAACTGGTTGGCCTTGCCTTCACCGCTGTGCTGGCTGGCGATCAGGCCGGGCGTGGCTTCCAGCAGCTCGCCGGGACGGTACACGGTGCGGTTGCCGAGTTCCTTGGCGCCGACGGTGCCGGAACTGGCCGAATCGGTCATGCCGATCTGGCTGGTGCGCGAGCCTTCGACGAGGACGCGCTGCAGGACGAAGTCGTCGGCCAGGACCGGGACATGGAGGAACAATGCGGCGATGGCGCCGGCAAGCGCAGTACGGTTGGAACGAAGCATCAGGGTTGTTTCTCTTGCGTTGGCTGCTCGACGGCAGCCTGGGTGAAAGTGAGCGAGCGGATCGCGCCCGCGTTGTTGAGGTTGACGGTATTGACCTGGTCGGGCAGGAAGTCCATCAGCACGCCCTGGTGGATCGCGGCGGTCTTCGACAGCGGCGCGTTCTCCAGTTCCTGGTAGATGACCACGCTTTGCGAGTCCACCGTCATGCCGATCCAGCGCACCGGCAGGCGCGCCTTGTCCTGGCCCTTGAGGAAGAAGCGCTCCTCGACGTACTTGCGCAGCACGACCTGGTCTTCCGGATCGCCCAGGTCGAACTGGCGCCCGTACATGTTCATCAGGAGCGCGTCGATGTCGTGCGCCATGTAGGTATGGACGATCTCCGTGCTGCCGGTGCGCGGATTGAACGCGACCTCGGTGATCCCCATGTGGAAGCGGTGCGCGCCCGCCGCCGCGCTGAGAAACAGCAGGGCGGCGGCGAACAGCGCCTTGTAGGCGTGCTTCAGGCGGAACATCATTACTGGGCTTTCTGCGCGGGCTCAAGCGCCTTGGCCGGCGCCAGCTTGGTGTTGAAGTCGCGCATCAGGTTGCCCGTCGCGGGATCACGCTCGGTCTTGAACAGCTCCAGGCGCGACGGCGTCGCTTTCGCCGGCCAGGCGTTGTTGCTCACGTCGATGTCGGCGGTCTCCCAGTACGGGTCCTGCACCAGGCCCACGATCGGCTCGTCGGTGATGAACAGCTTGGTGATCTTCCTGGGCGAGTAGCGCCATACTTCGGCCGGAATGCGCTCGATGTATTTCTTGCCGCTCTGGGTCGTGATCTCCACGATCAGCGGCATCACCAGGCCACCCTTGTTCGAGAAGTCCACCAGGTACAGGTGCTTGCCTTCCTTGAGCAGGGCCTTTTCCCAGTCTTCCAGACCGGCCATGGTCTCGTTGAACCGGTTGCGGTCCTTGTTGGTGACGGTGAAGTCGTCGTTCTCGTTGTAGAAGTCCTTCAGTTCCGGGAAGCGCTCGACGCGGCGTTCCATGCCCTTGTTGCGCTGGTCTGTGATCGAGATCGGCTCGGCCTGCTTGCGCGCACGCGCCCAGGCTTTTTCGATTTCCGGGTCCTTGCTGCTGACGGTGTACTCGGTGATGCCGTCCACGCTGATGTCGACCGCGTCGGTGGTGTAGAACCAGCCGCGCCAGAACCAGTCCAAGTCGGTGCCGGAGGCATCTTCTATCGTGCGGAAGAAGTCGGCCGGGGTCGGGCGCTTGAACTTCCAGCGCTCGGAGAATTCCTTGAAGGCGAAGTCGAACAATTCGCGGCCGAGGATGGTCTCGCGCAGGATGTTCAGCGCGGCGGCCGGCTTGGCGTAGGCGTTGTTGCCGCGCTGGATGGTCGATTCGGCATTGGTCATGATCGGCACCTGGTTGGTGCTGCGCATGTAGTCGACGATGTTGCGGGCTTCGCCGCGGCGCGAGGGGTAGTTGTCTTCCCAGGCTTCCTCGGCCAGGAACTGCAGGAAGCTGTTCATGCCCTCGTCCATCCAGGTCCACTGGCGCTCGTCCGAATTGACGATCATCGGGAAGTAGTTGTGGCCCACTTCATGGATGATCACGCTGATCAGGCCATACTTGGTGCTCTTCGCATAGGTCAGCTCGCCGGTCTTCTTGTCCTTGACCGGGCGTCCGCCGTTGAACGAGATCATCGGGTATTCCATGCCGCCGATCGAGCCGTTCACCGAGATCGCGGTCGGGTAGGGATAGTCGAAGGAGTATTTGTTGTACTGCTCGATGGTGTGGATCACGGCGGCCGTCGAATAGCGTTCCCACAGCGGGTTGCCTTCCTTCGGGTAGTAGGACATGGCCAGCACGTCCTTGTTGCCGCTCTTGATGCCCTGGGCGTCCCAGATGAACTTGCGGCTCGACGCGAACGCGAAGTCGCGCACGTCCTTCGCCTTGAAGTGCCAGGTCTTGGTCGCCTTCGAGCGGCCCTTCTCGGCGGCTTCCGCTTCCGCCTCGCTAATGATGACGACCGGCTTCTTCGCGCTGCGGGCCTGCTCCAGGCGCTGACGCTGGACGGAGGTCAAGACCGCGTTCGCGTTCTGCAGTTCGCCCGTGGACGCCACCACGTGGTCGGCCGGCACGGTCAGTTGCACGTCGTAGTCGCCGAACTCCAGGGTGAATTCGCCGTCGCCCATGTACTGCTTGTTCTGCCAGCCCTTGACGTCGTAGTAGGCCGCCATGCGCGGGAACCACTGGGCGATCAGGTAGATGTCGTTGCCGTCCTTGAATTTTTCAAAGCCGGTGCGGCGGCCGACGACGTTCGCTTCGGGGATGTTGAAGGTCCAGGCCAGGTTGAAGGACACGCGCGCGCCCGGCTTGAGCGGTTGCGCCAGGTCGATCCGCATCATGGTCTTGTTGACCGTGTGACGCAGGGCGCGGCCATCAACGCCGGTCACGCTGGCGACCTGGATGCCGCCTTCGAAGCTGCGCTGTTCGAGAATCGACTTCAGGGTGTCGAACTTGACGCCGTCGTTGCCGCGCGCCTGCCAAGCGTCGCGCGAGGGCAAAGTGGCGATGCGGCGGTTGTCCGAATCGGCGCGGAACATGTTCTGGTCCAGCTGCACCCACAGGTAGGACAGCGTGTCCGGCGAATTGTTGTAATAGGTGACCGTGCCGGAACCTAGGACGGCGCGCTTGTCCTCGTCGAGGGTGGCGCGCACGCGGTAGTCGGCGCGCTGCTGCCAGTAGCGGTGGCCCGGGGCGCCGGATGCGGTGCGGGTCTCGGTGGCGGTCGGCAGCAGCTCGTCGAGCTGGCGGAACTTGTCGTCGAAGGCCGGGGCGGCGTGGGCGGCGGTGGCCAGGAACAGGGTGGCAATGCTTGCCTGGAGTTGCTTCATTTTCATGCGTGATTGAATATTAAGGCGGATGCTCAATAAAGAAACGGCAGGGCGCGCAGCCCTGCCGGTGATGACGGGTCGACGGCCTGTTACTCGGCCTTCGGCGCCTCCTGGCCTGCCGCCTTCGGCGGGGCCAGCTTGGTGTTGAAGTCGCGCATCAGGTTGTTGGCCGGATCACGCTCGGTCTTGAACAGCTCCAGGCGCGACGGCGTCGCTTTCGCCGGCCAGGCGTTGTTGCTCACGTCGATGTCGGCGGTCTCCCAGTACGGGTCTTGCACCAGGCCCACGATAGGCTCGTCGGTGATGAACAGCTTGGTGATCTTCTTCGGCGAGTAGCGCCACACTTCGGCCGGAATGCGCTCGATGTATTTCTTGCCGCTCTGGGTCGTGATCTCCACGATCAGCGGCATCACCAGGCCACCCTTGTTCGAGAAGTCCACCAGGTACAGGTGCTTGCCTTCCTTGAGCAGGGCCTTTTCCCAGTCCTCCAGACCGGCCATGGTTTCGTTGAACCGGTTGCGGTCCTTGTTGGTGACGGTGAAGTCGTCGTTCTCGTTGTAGAAGTCCTTCAGTTCCGGGAAGCGCTCGACGCGGCGTTCCATGCCCTTGTTGCGCTGGTCGGTGATCGAGATAGGCTCGGCCTGCTTGCGGGCACGTGCCCAGGCCTTCTCGATTTCCGGGTCCTTGGTGCTGACGGTGTACTCGGTGATGCCATCCACGCTGATGTCGACCGCGTCGGTGGTGTAGAACCAGCCGCGCCAGAACCAGTCCAGGTCCGTGCCGGAGGCATCTTCCATCGTGCGGAAGAAGTCGGCCGGGGTCGGGCGCTTGAACTTCCAGCGCTCGGCGTATTCCTTGAAGGCGAAGTCGAACAATTCGCGGCCGAGGATGGTCTCGCGCAGGATGTTCAGTGCGGCGGCCGGCTTGGCATAGGCGTTGTTGCCGAACTGGAGGATCGACTCCGAGTTGGTCATGATCGGCACCTGGTTCTGGGAGCGCATGTAGGGCACGATCGTGCGCGGATGGCCGCGCATTTCATCCCAGTCTTCTTCCCAGGCTTCCTGGGCCAGCGACTGCACGAAGGAGTTGATGCCCTCGTCCATCCAGGTCCACTGGCGCTCGTCCGAGTTGACGATCATCGGGAAGTAGTTGTGGCCGACTTCGTGGATGATCACGCCGATCAGGCCGTACTTGGTGCGCTTCGAATAGGTCAGCTCGCCGGTCTTCTTGTCCTTGACCGGGCGCGGGCCGTTGAAGGTGATCATCGGGTATTCCATGCCGCCCACCGGGCCGTTCACGGAAATCGACACCGGGTAGGGATAGTCGAAGGAATATTTGTTGTACTGCTCGATGGTGTGGATGATCGCGTGGGTCGAGTAGCGCTCCCACAGCGGGTTGCCTTCCTTCGGGTAGTAGGACATGGCCATCACGTCGGTATTGCCCGACTTGATGCCCTGGGCGTCCCAGATGAACTTGCGGCTCGACGCAAAGGCGAAGTCGCGCACGTTCCTGGCCTTGAAGTGCCAGGTCTTGGTGGTGGTCGCGCGGCCCTTTTCGGCGGCTTCGGCTTCGGCCTGGGTCACGATGATGACCGGCTTCTTGGCGGTCTTGGCCTGTTGCAGGCGCTGGCGCTGGGTGGCGGTGAGCACCTCGTTCGGGTTCTGCAGTTCGCCGGTGGAGGCCACGATGTGGTCGGCCGGCACGGTGATCTTCACGTCGTAGTCGCCGAATTCCAGCGTGAACTCGCCCGAACCCAGGAACTGCTTGTGCTGCCAGCCGTAGACGTCGTAGTAGGCCGCCATGCGCGGGAACCACAGGGCGATCTCGTACAGGTCGTTGCCGTCGTCGAACTTCTCGTAGCCCGAACGGCCGCCGAGCACCCTTTGCTCGTTGATGTTGTAGTTCCAGTCGAGGCTGAAGGACACGCGCGAACCCGGCTTCAGGGCCTGCGGCAGGTCGATGCGCATCATGGTGCCGTTGATGGTGTACTTGAGCGGACGGCCGCCGCTGTCGCGCACGTTGGCGAGCTTGAAGCCGCCGTCGAAATCGCGCGCGGTGAGCAGGGTGCGCAGGGCGTCGAACTTCACGCCGTCGTTGCCGCGCGCCTGCCAGGCGTCGCGCGAGGGCAGGGTGGCGGTGCTGCGGGCGGCCGAATCCGGTTTGTAGATGTTCTCGTCCAGCTGCAGCCAGAGGTACTTGAGGGTGTCAGGGGAATTGTTGTGGTACGTGATGGTGCCCGAACCGGTGAGCGAACGCTTGTTCTCGTCGAGCGTGGCGCGCATCGTGTAGTCGGCGCGCTGCTGCCAATAGGCGTGGCCCGGCGCGCCCGAGGCGGTGCGCACGGCGCCCGGCGTCGGCAGCAGTTCGTCGAGCTGGCGGAATTTGTCGTCGAACGGTGGTGCTGCGAAAACCGTGGCACTGAGGCACAGCGCGGCTAGTCCGATGGGCAGACGTATCATATTTCCCCTGGAATTATCATTGGTATAGGAAAAACTATTCTAGCTTTACCAATTATCAATTGCTCAGAGGATTTGTAAAAAAGCTGATACATGATGCATATGTGTCCCCGCCCAGCCCGGAACTGTGTCTTATTCGTGCGGATCGAATCCGCGTACGGGAAAATCGTCGCCGCGCTGGATCCAGTTACGCGGGGAGTAAACAGACCGCGCATCGGTGGCATGCAGGGTGAATGCGTGGCGCGAGACCGGCGAACGGTTCGGGGCGCTGTAGTGGGGCAGCAGGCCGTGGAAGCAGACCAGGGTGCCGGCCTTCGCCTCGAGAGGGACCGCGGTGCTGTCATCCGGCCAGGGCGTGCTATCCAGCTTTTCCATCGTGATCGTGTCGCCGTCGCGCAGGAAGCGCTCGCGCAGCGGGCCACGGTGGCCGCCCGGTTCGGCCCACAGGCAGCCGTTGTCCCTTGTCGCGTCTTCGAGCGCGAACCAGAAGGTGGTCACGGTGATCGGGTCGCTGTCGAAGAAGGTGGCGTCCTGGTGCCAGCGCACCTCGCCGCCGATGCCGGGCTGCTTGAAGATGTACATCGATTGCCAGACCTGCGGTCGTTCCAGGCCGAGGTCGCGCGCGACGGCGGCCAGCTTCGGGTCGCGCGTGAAGGCGTCGAACACCGGGTCGAGGTCGTGCATGGCGTGGCCGATCTTGTTGATCGAGAGCGCCTTGGCCTGGCGCAGCCGGCCGTCAGGGCCGAAGGCCTCTTCTTCGAAGAAGCAGCGCACCGTGTTGTCCGAGCCGAGGAACCAGGCGTCGCTGGCGCGCTCCTGGTCCTTGGTGGTGAAGATGGCGCGCGAGTTGAGCTGAAACTCGGCCGGGTCGAAGGCCTCGACGATGTCCTCGGCGCGGCGGCGCAGGGCGGCGATCTCATCGAGGCTCTTGAAATCGGGGATGACGAGGAAGCCGTCGCGTTTGTACTGGTCGCGCTGTTCTGGTGTCAGCATGGTGAAAGATTCGGACAAAGCGTCATTGTAGCGCTCCGTATGTCCTGGTCACCCACCAGATTATCAGTCAGATGGAAGAGTTGTCAGCGGGGGCGGTCGCGTCCCCTTAACACCAGTGCCGTAGGAAACGCTGTGGCGGTGAAGACGCCAGCGAATGTCCACTGGGGCAACGTGTCTGGCAGTGCCCCGGTACTGTGCCGCTTAGCGTGCGCCTTCGCGTTATCTGCGCTGCTGCAGCTTTTCCCAAGCATCGGGGTCGCACTGCTTGCAGATAGCAGTCGATGAATGCCCGTGCTGCACCCGGAACAGCTTTTCCAAAAGGTCTAGGGTTTGCTGCTGCGTAGTGTTCGATGACTCGGCAGCGAACGCCGAAGCATGATCGCGAATGAACATCATCATGCTTGGGAAATCAGGCAAGAACACCTCGAACACTCGGTCCCCGTTCGGGCATACGTGGGCGTAGTAAGACTGGTCGCTTGAATGGTCGAATATCTCGATATGTCCTGCATGTTCATGCCCGAACGTGGCCGCAGGGGTGCTGGAGTAGCCGATACGCTTCTGATATACGCCGCTGTCTTCGTCCTCTTGCCATTCAGGCAGGGGCGCCCCATCGGATCAACTACCCCGGTTGTATGTAAAGCCGCTCATTCTGGACTCCTGGAGTTGTTGTAGTTGCTGGCGCTTGCAGTATCCGAGCTTGCTAAATCTGCATTGGCAACAGCTACCGCTTACTCTAGCTTATGACGGCTAAAAGGAGGCATCTTTTGCTGCGATTCACCTAGCTGCGACGGCCCCGAAGCACCAACACCAGTGCAGTGAGGACTGTCGAGCCGATAAACGACCCAACAATGAGGCCATACGCTATGTCGAGATTCATGCTTGGAGCGAGAATGATGATCGAAGCCCAGACAAGTACAGCTATCAACAAGGCAGTTACGAGTGAAATGAATGTGGTCTTCATCCGAAGCGCTCCGCAATAGGACAATTGAAATACTGTCCAGCTTTACTACCGCCTGCCCGCACTACTTCTTCTGCAAAGGAAGTGCAGTTGTGAACCACTGCACCCCAGAACCAGGGCTTATCGATGAGTTCATGCAACTTATCATGCGCCCCCTTAGGGTTGGGTAGCTTGATATCCCAGCGGCGAATCTCGCGCTTGCCGTTCTCATTCAAGTACCGCATGTAGTGACTCTCGGGGATGAACTTGGGCAATTTGTATGGGCCTGCGATATGGACATACCAACTCCAGCTTTTGCCAACGTGTAACAGCGTGTGGCCGCATGGGTTGACCTTATGGCCCGACACAATAACTGCACATACGTGCTGGAAGTCGCGTTCTTCAAGCGGGCTGACAAACATTGGTGCGCCTTCGTAAGGGTTGGACATAGCGCACTCCGGTTAGCAGACCTTATGGGCCGAACAATCCCAGCCGCCCGAAGTGTTACCCTGCGCGCCCCCACGGATGCTCTGGCGTATATAGTTCCATTTGATTTTCGCGTATGAAAGCTGGACCCGCTCCGTGATGATCCCGGCCTCGCCGCTATCCGGAGTGATGCTAGCAATGAGCAGATTTTCTAGCTCGATCCTGAAGTAAGGGATAGGGTTCCCGTTGCTGTCGGCCCGAAGAAACTGGAAAACTGCCTTGCTGAGAGTCTTACCTACGGCGCAGGTTTGCAACAGAACAGGGGAAGACAGGTCAGCCAGCTTACTGAAGCTGATAGGGTATAAGTCTGCCCTTCCGGTAGTGTGCCCGCCTGACGTCGATACAACGTCGCCCCTAGGCTGGTGGACTGCGTACGTGACGTTGCTGACCTCGATCCAGTCTTTGTGCTTCTGGTCCGTCGATTCGCCCTTGATGCTGTCAATCTGCAAGTATGCGTCATTCGCCATTGGTGCCCCCGTTGTACGTTGAGCGGGGATTCTTGCCCGGCTAGAGAGTGGCAAGCTTGGCAAGAGTCAGGAAGGCAAGCGAGGAAGATCAACTGGCAGGAGTTTAGGCTGAAAGTCTGCGTTAGGTTACCGCTTGAGTAAAATGGAGGGCGCGTAGCCCTACCTTCCCTCCGGAATTTTTATGGCTATGTTTTTAGTATAAAATTTTTCTAATTATCATCTTAGAAAACACATCCTATTCTTTTAAGAATCTGTTGTTGAGTTAAGATAATCTAGTAACGGATTGGGTAAATAATAGAGCTGAACATGAAAAAATTTTGGGGCACAGCGAAGGTGGTTTTTGGGCGGTTCCTGCTAACAGCGATACTGATCGCGCCAATTGCCGTCTATGTGAGCAAATTCGGCTTCACAATTAGTAGTGATCATGGCCGGTGGAGTGAGATGGGTTCCGCAATGTCAGGTATTTATGGTTCAATTCTGGCTTGGTTGGCCTTTGGGGTATTGATCTTACAGGCGCGAATGCAGAACGAATCTAACAAGCACATGAGTGATCAGTCGTATGTGCAAAATGCACGGGAGGACGTGGATTTCTATTTGGGACGTCTTGAGGAAATTTTGGATAAGCCTAATTTCAATGGCCAAACGCCACGCCACGTCCTGAACACGGAATTCGCATTTGCGGATATTGAGCAGCTTTCGGGAAATAATCTAAAGCAATTAGCGAATTCACTCAATTTGCACCAGCCTCATTTGCAGTCGATTTGGTCTGCTCTTTATTCAATATTTGAGGGGCTGCGCTGCAATGAAGAGGAGCCGTATGCGTTGCAATTCTCATCTGCGAAACAAAAATCGTATGTAATCTTGTCATATGTGACATGTGTCGCACTTGATAATTACATTCACTGTGCTTCAGAAGGGCGGTTGCGATATCACTACAACTTCAGCAGAATCCTATCTGCTCCCTAGGCTTCGGGCAGGTGCTCAAAAAACTTTGAGCACGTTTCATCAGGTTGATGGATCGGGCTACAAGCCCTGCTATTTTCTTCTAAATCGCTTCATATCTGCGTTGTAGGAACTTGTTTTACGAATGGCGAGAAAGGTTGCTACTGTAGTCATAGCCATCAGCATCGTCCTGAACTCGAAACCATTGCACTACACCCATATAAACTCCGGAACCGCGAACAGTCACAGCACTGGCGCGGCAATGGCGACCGCGACTATCAGCCGGAAGCGGCCGAGTGACTGTGATATGAACGCAGCACCGCTCGGTTGCTCGGTTTTATGCTGGCCGAAATCGAGACCGGCACGCCGTCTCTCCTGATTGTTGTCGAGTTACCTCTTCGGCAGGGGCGTCAGTAAATGCGCCAAGCGGCGCAAGCGCCTTCTCAAACCGGCGCTTCCGCCGCCATCGTGAAGGTGAACGAGGTCGATCCGGCGCTCGAGCTGACCTCGATCGCGCCGCCATGGCCGCGCGCGATCTGGTCGACGATGTACAGGCCGAGTCCCAGGCCTTCGCTGCCGGCGCGCGAAGCGGCGCGCCAGTAGGGCTTCAGGAGCTGGGCGACGATGGCCGGGCTCAGGTCCGGCCCGCCGTTGGTGACGCGCAGCGTGAACTGGCCTTCGCGCACGTGGGCCACCACGAACACCGGATGGCGTTCGCTGCCGTGCACCAGGGCGTTCTTCAAGAGGTTGGACAGCAGCTGCGCCAGGCGCTCCGGGTCGCAATACAGCGACATGCCGGGCTGGATCGCGGTGTCGATGGTGCGCTCCGGGTAGAGGCCGGACAGTTCGTCCACCACGTCGTACAGGCGCAGGTCGGCCCCGCGCACGGGCCGCAGGTCGAGCGCGATGCCGCTGCCCATGCGGCCGCGCGTGAAATCGACCACGTCCTCGACCAGGGCCGCCATGCGCCGGGTGCTGCGCCGGATGCGTTCGACCACCTGGCGGGTGGACGGGTCCTGGTGCTTGAGCAGCAGGATCTCGGTCCCCGACAGCACGGAGCCGAGC
The DNA here is from genome assembly GCF_046293535.1 of Massilia sp. Taxonomy (NCBI): domain Bacteria; kingdom Pseudomonadati; phylum Pseudomonadota; class Betaproteobacteria; order Burkholderiales; family Oxalobacteraceae; genus Massilia; species Massilia sp. The sequence goes on from NZ_JBKBOV010000055.1 coordinate 20,042, forward strand.
GGGGTGCGCAGGTCGTGCCCGAGCACGGCGATGAACTGCTCGCGCAGCTCGGCCGTCTCGCGCTCATCCAGCAGGGCGGCGCGCGCTTCGCCCAGCGAGCGTTCGCCCTCCAGTTGCTTGGCGATCAGTTCGGTGAACAGGTGCAGGGTCGAGACGGTGACGGCATCGGTGAGCCGTGCGGGCTCCGGATCGAGTCCGCACAGGGTGCCGAAATACTGGCCGTCGGGACGGAAGACGGGAATCGAGAAGTAGCTCTGGAAGCCGTAGATGCGCGGCGTGTGGTGTTCGCAGTATTGGGCGCTCTCGCTCACATGGTCGATGATGACCGCGGCGCCGCTGTCGCGCACTTCTTCGCACAGGGTGGTGGTGACGTCGAGCGGGTCGCCCGGCTTGAGGCCGAACTCGAGCTTGTCGAGCACCGCGCAGGCGGTCCAGGAGGCCTGGGTGACGTGGGCGATGCACACGAAGCGCAGGCCGGTCATCGCGGCGACGGTTTCCAGGATTTTCGGCACCGCGCCGATCGCCTGGATTTCATCGACACAAGAGAGTACTTTTCCTGCCATGGAACGCTCTACGAAATGATTGCAAACGAACCATGGTAGCACTTGTGACGCGAGGAAAAACTAGTTGTTACAAATCCAGCGCTCCTCTGCGTAAACACGTTCGTCGCCCAGGTACACCGCATCCGTGACCGCGAATACGTCGATGTGGTAGCGCGCGTCCTTGCGCTTGAAACCGGGCTTCGGGTACACGCCATGCTTGGCGCCGAGCGACAGGTGGATGCCGCACATGCGCTCGTAGGTGCCGATGTCGTCCACGCGGCGCGTACGCGTGAAGGCCCGGTTCAGGCCGAAGCCGAGTTCGCGCACCCAGACTTCGCCCTCGTCGGCGGTGATCCTGTCCAGCACCTCCTGGAAGGCCGGGGTCGCATTCTCGGTGCCGACCACGCGCCCGCGTTCGACGACCAGGGTCACCGGCACCTCCGGATGGTTGGAGCGGTAATTGGTGTCGCCGAAGACGTGCACCTGCACCCGGCCGTGCACCGCCTCCAGGTCGAGCGCTTCGGTGAACACTTCGCCGATCGGAAACTGGCCGCCGACGTTGTGCATCTCGCTGTAGTCGCCCACGTTCAGCTTGGCCGGCTCGAAGGGCGAACCGAAATGCAGGGTCTCGCCGCCGCCCTCGACACGCCCGTGCGGCGCTGCGTCGATGCGCGCCTTCAAGGCGCGGCCGGTGCCGCGGAAATAGGCCGGATCGTAGGCCAGCGCCTCGATGTAGTGCTCGGATTGCGTGCCGGGCATGCGCGACAGGTGCACGTGTTCGATCACCTTCAGCCCCAGCTTGAACAGCTCGACCCGGATGCGGAAGCCGTCGAGGCGGAAGTTGGTCGACTGCACCAGCACCACCAGGTCCTTCGGCGCCATCGCGCGGAAGGCGGCCAGCACCGCTTCGGGCGTGGCGCCGTCGAAGTCGATGAAGCGCGCCTCGGGCAGGTTGCGGCGGTAGCCCTCGGTCAGGGCGCGCGACAGGGGCGTGCGCCCGTCATGCACGACCAGCGCCCGCTGGCCCGGGCCGTGTTCGAGCGCGATCGCCAGGATGTCGCGCAGGTGCGCAGTGGCGGCGTCGACGGCGTGCACGGGAAGTTCGGCCTGCGGGAGGGCGTCGGGTGAATCTGGGATATGCATGTTGAGCGGAAATGGCGGAGAAATCGCCGCCATTATACGTATGTTGGCCAAAAGTTCCGTGCTTCAGCCCGTTTTAGGCCCGCCTATTGATCCTTCCGGTAGCAGGGCGTGCTACCCCGTGTACGGCGCGCCGCGCGGCAGTGGCCGGCGCTATGATTTGAGCAACAACAACAGCTTCTCCAAGCTAGATGTTGATCAATTATTTTGGCGAAAAGGCGAGAATGACATACCGATGGGAAACGCCTGCCAGTGTCTGGCAGGAGGACGAGCGCGGACAGTTTGCCTTGCTGGCCAGCGAAGGGCTGGGCCGCATCGACTGGCAGGCCCACGCGCCCGGCGGTCTGCCCGCGCGTCTACCCGATATTGCCCGGCTGCTCGGCGCCTCGCTGCCGACCGCCTGCGGCTGCGCGCCCATCTACCCTGAAGGTTTCGTTTTCTGCCCCAACTGCGGCAAGCCCTTGCAACGCCTCCCCGGCACGCCTTCGCGCCAGCCCGGCTGGTGGGGCCCGGGCGCCGACGCCATGCTGCCGCGCCATGTGCCGCATGGCTTGCCGGTCACGTCGCTGCCGCTCGGCGACAGCCTGGAAGAACGTCCGGCCGCGCCGCACCCCGGCCGCTGCGACCTGAGCATGCCGACGCCGCCCAATGCCTATTGCGTGTTCGCCGCCGCCCATTACGGCTTTCCCGAGCAACGCCTGCTGGCGCTGGCGCACACCCGCGGCGTGCTGCAGTACTGGGACCCGGTGGCCGCCCTGTGGCACGTAATGGCGCCGGACGACGGCGCGGCCAGCCTGGCCTTCACGGCCTCGAGCTACGCATGGCTGCCGGTGCTGGAGCCGCGCCGCGGCGAGGTTGCCATCGTGCCGACCAATGAAGGCTTGCAGCGCCTGTGGATCAATCCCGTCAGCGAGAGCTATCGCACCGAGCCGGTACTGCGGGCGCCGCTGGTGGCTGCGCCCGGCGCCATGCGCCGCCACATCGCCTGCCTGATCGCGCCCGAGGGGACCGTGCGCCTGTGTGCCATCCGCGCTGACATCGACCACGTCGAAGAATATGCCTGCCCGGATGTGCCGGCGTCCGGCTGGTCGCGCCCGATCGGCTACGACGGCCGCCTGTTCTGGCTGCACGAGCAGGGACAACTGGCCTGGCGTCCGGGCGAGCCGCCGCTGTTTACGCCCTGGCCGCCGGGCTGGCAGCCGCGCCTGGCCTTCGGCGGGCCGACCCAGAGCCGCGACGGCCGCCTGTGGCAGATCGGCCATGACGGCCAGGGCTACTCCTTCCTCGAGCTCGGCAGCGAACGCCCGGAGGCGGCGCCCATCGACGGCGCGCGCCTGGGCTTCGCCAACTTCCTGTTCCGGCGCGGCCACCCGGTGCTCGACGAGCCCTGGTCGGGCGAACACGTGGAAGACCTGCACCAGGACGAGACCCTGGTGCTGCCGCTGCTGCGCGCCTTCAACAACAACCGCAGCCAGCCGAGCGGCCTGGTGCTGCGCATGCACAAGGTCACCGGCCGCGCCGAGGATGCGCTGGAAGAGCGCACGATCGCCCGCACCACGGTCGAATGGATCGGCCGCCGCAACGTGATCCTCGACGAAGTGGTGCGCCTGTCGCGTCCGCTCGAGTGCGTGCCCTTCGTCTACGACGGTTGCCTGTGGCTGCACCATCCGGACTGGAACGCGATGCGCGGCTGGCGCCTGGAAGAGCCGGCATGAGGGCGCTGTTCAAGCATGGCATGGCCGCGCTGGCGGCGCTGTTCGCCATGGCGGGCGCGTGGGCGGCGCCGCACGCGACCTCGCACATTTTCCTGGTGCAGAACTCGGGCTGGATGGAGCCCTTCTACAGCGACCCGAAGAGCCAGTTCAAGCCGCTCGTCGGCGCACTGGCCGGCGCCGTCGTGCAACCCGGCGACGCGCTGGTGCTGGCCGCCTTCAACCAGTCGTTGCCCGGCGCGCCCTCGCCCAGGGCGTTGCTGTCGCTCAAGGCGGATGACAAGTCCGTGCGCGGCCGCGTCGGCGCGGCACTCGCGGATCTCGACACCGCGCGCAAGCCGAACAGCGGCGCGCTGGCCGATACCGACCTCGGCGAAGCGGTGCAGGCGGCGATCACGACGGCATTGCAAGGCAAGCCCGGCATCGTCTGGCTGGTGACCAACAACCGCAACAGCCCGAACAACGACCAGGCCACGGCCGCGCGCAACCGCGAATTCTATGAGCTGATCCACAAGGGGCAGGCCATCGACAAGGTGGTGGCTTTTCCGCTGCGCATGCCGGTAGCGGGCAAGCACTACCAGGCCAACGGGCTGATGGTGTATGCCTTCGCGGTCGGCAAGGAAGGCAGCCGCGCGCTCGACGGCCTGCTGGCATCCAGGCGCATCGCCAGTGTGATCACCGAGCAGCCGGCGCGCCTGAAACCGCTCGACCGCGACACCGTACGCCTGGTGCCGGCCCAGGTGGAAGATGCGCCGGGCGTGTCCTTCTCGCAGGCGCCCGGAGGCGCCCTGCGCGCCGACGTCGACCCCGATGCGCGCACCCCCAGGGCCAGCGTTGCTTGGCGCCTGGAGAATGCGATGTACCCCTACACCATCGTCTCGGCCACCCTCGGCGCGCGCTCGATGCTGGCCGGCGAGGACCGGCCGATCAAGCTGGCCAGCAGCCGGGTGGAGAACCTGGCGCCGGGCAAGGCGCTGCCGCTCGGCTCGACCATGCAGCTGCCGGTGGCGCAGCTGCCCGACAAATGGTCGATGGCGGCGCTCAAGTCGGCCGGCTCGGCCTATGTGCTGCCGGGCCGCATCGAGCTGCACCTGGCGAACCAGCGCCTCGCCTTGTCGCAGGATTTTCGCCAGCGCATGGCGGCCCTGTTCCCGGGCGACCCGCTGCCCGACATCTTCACGCCGCCCTCGACCGTGCAGGCATCGACCGCGGTGCTGCCGCTCGAAGTGCGGGTCCACTACGGCATGGGGCCGCTGGCGGCGCTGGGCGGACTTGCCGCAGCCTTGCTGGCCGCGGCTGGAGCCGCCGCCTGGGCCTACGGACGGCCGCGCGTGGCCCAGGTCACCGTCGAGGACGAATTGCGCACCATGCGCGCCCGTCCCGGCACCACGCAACCGATCTACGACAAGGCGGGCGCCCAGGTGGCGATGCTCAAGACCACCCTGTTCGGTCACCAGCTGCTCGACCTGCGTGAGGGAGCGCAGGTCCGGCTCGGCCGTTGATGCAATGAAAAACCGTTATTAACAATAAAGAAGAAGAAAGGAAGCACCATGCAAGGCACCCAAGCACCCAGCGCTCCGTCGCCCGCCGATCCCGGCTTCAAGCTGCCGGAGGAATCGGCCTCGCCCCAGGATTCGCTGCCGCAGACCCAGCCGGACACCGCCGGCCGCCCGGTCGAGGTGGTGCCCGGGACCACGAGCGCCCCCGTGCCGGCCACCGATACCTCGACCCGCGACCTGGCGATCGGCGCGGCGGTGTTCGTGGTCCTGCTGGTGGTGTACTTCTTCGTGCGCAACGCCTACGTGCACCACCTGGTGGTGCGGCGCGTCGCGCCCTCGTCGGCGGGCAGCGCCGGCTGGCTGCTGTTCGTCGGCCTGGGTTTCCTGTCGGCCGCCGCGGTCCTGGCCATCATCAACGCGAGCAAATTCCTGACCTTCGCCGTCACCGGTCCGCTGGTGGCGGTGGGCCTGGTGGCCCTGGTCGCGGCCCTGTTCATCGGCCGCCGGTAATCCTTTAAAGAGAACGACATGGCAGATTTTCCCAACCCAGCAGCCCTGAACGCGAAAGCGGAGCTCAAGGTCGACCTGCGCCCGACGCTGTTCATCGGCGCCGGCGGCACCGGCATGGAAGTGATGATGCGCATCCGCCGCCGCATCCTGTCGGCGGTCTGGAACCGGCACAATCCCACGCGCGTGGAGTCGATCGGCGACTTCCCGGTGGCGCGCTTCCTGCACTTCGACCTGGACAACAATGCGATCATCGACGCAGGCAAGTCGCAGCGCACCGACCCCTGGTACGAACTGGTGAAGCTGACCGACGAGGAGCGCCTGGTCGAACCGCTCGACCTGCCCCAGTACCACGAGTCCGACGACAGCCTGGCGCGCTTCCCGCTGATCGAAAGCTGGATGCCGCTGCGTCCGAAGAAGCTGCGCTCGCTCGGGATCGACCCCTCGAAAGGGGCGGGCCAGATCCGCGCCCTGGCGCGGCTCTACCTCTACGACAAGTACCCCAAGCTGCGCGGACGCATCAAGGGCGCGCTGAATGCACTGGGCAGCAATGCCGGCATCGAGCGCAAGGAGAACTACCAGCGCCTCGGGCTGCAGGTGGATACCTCGAAGTTCCGCATCGTCGTCATCGCCTCCTGCGCGGGCGGCACCGGCGCGGGCAGCGTGCTGGACCTGGGCTGGCTCTCGAAAGCCATCGCGCGCCAGGAGGTGTCGGACAGCCAGGTCGACCTGGTGCTCCTGATGCCGGGCGGCTTCGCCAAGGCCAACAAGGAACGCACCGAGGCCAATGCCTACGCCACCCTGATGGAGCTGGAAACGGCGATGCGCGACATGAACGCACGGGTGGCATGGATGGACCCGGACAGCATCACGGGCCGCGGCGCGCCCTACGACGACGTGTATTTCGTCGACACCGCGAACCTCGCCAACAAGGCCACGCTGGATGTGAAGGACGTGTACCAGATGGTGGCCGACACCCTGTTCGAAGATTTTGCGTCGGCCGATTTCGCCAACCGCAAGCGTTCGGTGGCGGTCAACCAGCAGCAGCACAAGCTGGGGCCCTACAACCCGCGCGTGCCCGAGCAGCGCTTCGGCGACATGCGCCTGTCCTATTCGAAGGCCTACTCCGCCTTCGGCCAGGCGGTGCTGGATACCCAGCAGAGCCTGCGCGACGACATCCGCGCCTACGAACTGGCCGGGCTGATGGTCAAGGCCTTCTTCGGCCTCGTTGGTTCGGATGGCAGCGCCGGCAATGCGCGCCGCGCCGGCGACGCCGAGCGCGACAGCTTCATGCGCGAGCAGATGGACATGGCCGAGCGTCCCTTCGACATCTTCCCCGACTTCCGCAAGGGCACCGTGGACGTGACTCCGTTCCCGGAATACGCGCTCACCGGCACGCTCCTGCTGGACAAGGACGGGCGCCTGCTGCTCGAAAGGGTCGAGAGCAAGGTGCAGCTCGAGGTCGACCGCATCATGGCCTCCTACGACATCAAGCAGTGGCGCGAGAAAGTGGCCGAACTGCTGCCGCAGCTGGAACGCGACGCCATCCGCGAGGCCGGCGCCACCGCCGAGACCAGCGAAGACCGCATCAAGCGCCACACCAGCGAGGTCACGGCGCGCCAGAAGACCCGCGTGCGCGAGCGCCTGTATGCCTTGCTGGACGACCGCAAGCAGGGCGGCCTGGAATTCGTGCTCTCGCTGCTGGAGCAGGTCAAGGCGCGCCTGTCGCAGCGCGACATCGCCAATGCCGAGCGTAACGGCCGCCGCTACCGCGACATCCGCGATGCGCTGCGCACCCGCCAGGTGGAAGAATCGCTGAACAACCTGTCGCAGGCCGCCGGCCGCCTGTTCGGCAAGGAGCCGCAAGCGCGCGAGGTCATGAACCACCTCAAGCGCGACATCGCCGACTACCTGCGCTTCCACCTGCTGGCGGTGGCCGCCAACCAGTCGATCGAGGTGATGCGCAACATGTCGGCCTGGCTGGGCGAGCCGCAGGCAACGGACGAGCACGGCAATGCCCAGTGGAGCGGCATCGCCGGCGAATTCCAGGAGGGCCGGCGCCAGGTCCAGGCCATGCTGGTGGCCGCCGACCAGCGCATCAGCCAGCTGCGCGCCGATGCGCGCCAGGAGCACGCCACCTACATCAAGCTGGCCAGCGACACGCTGCCGCCGAAGGTAAGGCTCAGCAGCGACGTCAGCAGCTGGAGCGAGGAAGTCCTGCTGGAATTCGGCGGCTCGGCGCGCCTGTTCCCGCAGCTGGGCGACGAGCGCCTGCGCGCCGACCTGCTGCTCAAGCTGTTCCGCCGCGCCCAGCTGCAGCTATCCACCCAGGAGCTGGAGCAGCCCGAGCCGGTCGACCCCTTGCTGGAACGTCTGTCCGCGATGACGCCGCAGGAACGCCAGCGCGTGTTCGCCGAATGGATCCGCAGCGCCATGCCCTGGGTGAACGCACGCTTCTCGGCCGAATTCACGCCGAATGCCGACCAGTTCAAGTGCTTCATCGGCGTCGGCGACGTGAGTGCCTGGCGCAAGATGGAAGCCGAGTTGCGCGCCGCCGTCCCCACCGGCTACTTCCACGGCGAGCTGCTGTCGATCGTCAACACGGGGATTTCCGGCAAGGCGGTGTGCTACATCGAGCTGTCGGGCTACCCGATGACCGTGCTGCGCGGCCTGCCGACCTGGCGCGCCTCGTACCAGATCGAGAACCCGAAGATCCCGACCCACCTGCATTTCGACGCCACGCGCTTTCGCCATCCCTTGTCACCCTCGATGGATGAACTGAACCGCCTGGCCGACGACTACGAGTGGTTCCTGCAGGCGATCGCCCTCGGCGTCATTCGCCGCAAGGCCGACCTGGGCGACCGCGAGGCCAGCTTCCAGCCGCGCGGCCAGTACCTGTTCGAGGTCGAGCCGGGTTCGGGCGAGTGGCTCCAGATCGGCAACGAATACGCGATCCGCTCCAATGGGCTGCCGCCGTACTACCGCGACGGTGTCATCCAGGCCGTGCGCCAGCGCCTGGCCAACGTGGGGCCGCACCAGTTGGTGCTGCTGGCGGCCCTGATGCGCTACTACCAGCTGCGCGTCTACGAGCCGCGCCTGGAAGTGGACGAGACCGGCGCCCAGCTGCCGTCGCCCTCGCTGCCGAACATTACCGCGCGGCGCCTGTATGACCAATGGATCCGCCGCGCCGCCGCGCTCGACCCGACGCTGTCCGCTGGCCAGATCGAGAGCGCGCTCGGCAGCATCCAGGGATGGACCGAGGCGGTGCCGGATTCCGCCAGCGACGCCTACAGCTGGGAGGTCGAACGGCCGGTGGATAAACGCGTGATCCTGCCGCAGTACCTGCACAGCGACGCCCACGCGGCCGCGGTGCTGCAGGGACGCGCCGGGGCCGCGGTCGAGCTGGCCAAGGCCGCGCCGGCCGCAAGCGCCGGCGCACAGGCGGACGGGCCGCGCTACAAGCTGTTCGTGCAGGGCGCCCAGCGCGGCCCGTTCACGCTCGACGAGATCGGGCGCCAGGCCGCGCGCGGCGAGATCGACGGCGCCACGCGCGCCTGGAACATGGCCTGGAACCCGAAGCTGGACAAGTGGAGCACCGTGGGCGCACTGCCCGAACTGGCGGCGCTGCTGGACGACGCGATTCCCGACCCGGACGATGTCCCGGATCCCGAATGAAGGACGGCATGGTGCAAGACGACGCGGTCTACCGCTGCATCGGCCCGCACTGCGGGCGCCTGATGCCGAGGCGGGTGAATTTCTGTCCCTGGTGCGGCACCGCGCAGGGGCCCGTCCAGCCGGCGCGCCTGGATGGCCTGCCACAGGTAGCGCCGCCATCGCCGGCGCAGCCGCCCCGTGTCGCGCCGCCCCAGCCGGCCGCAGCCGCGCCCATACCGGCGCCCACGCCGGCGCCTAC
>NZ_JBKBOV010000056.1:0-29089 GCF_046293535.1 Massilia sp.
CCGGACCACGACGTCCCCCCCACCCCCCGCCCGGCCGCCGCCGGGGCGCGCCGCGGCCGGCGGGCGCGGCGGCGCGCGCCCCCCGCCGGCCGGGTGGTGCATGCGGTGGACGACACGCGCATGAAGATGGGCGACTATTTCGACGCGGTGGCCGATGCCTTCGCTCTGGCGCGGCCGCCGCGCCTGGCGCGTGCCGAGTTGCAGGCGGCGGTCACGCCGACGCTGCTGTCCTTCATGTCGGAATCGCGCCGCCTGGACAATACGCGCCTCAAGCGCGAGTTGCGCGCGAGGCTGCGCTATCCGGACGTGGCGGCGGCGCTGGCGCGTTTGGCCGTGGCTCCCGTACAATCGGGCACCCAGAACGAGAGGCCAGCATGACCTATGAAGAATACCTCGACGAAGTGACCACCCTGATCGTCGAAAAATACGGAGTCGCGGACGCCGCCGCGATCAAGATCGTCGTCGATGCGCAGGACAAGGAATACTTCGTCGCCCACGACGACAAGCCGGAGATGCGCACCGTCGAGCGCGCGCACTCCGACGCCAGAACCCTGTACCAGGCGAGTGGCCTGGCGCAGAAAGCCGCTCCCGGCAAGAAGAAGTAACTCCTTCCGCCGCCCCGCGCCCGGGGCGGCAATCTCCCTGTCCAGCGACGTGTCCGGCCTGGCCGGAGGCATGCGCACGCTCCTGCGCGCCGCGAATGCCTTGTGCACATAGCTAGCCTAATGTGTATCATTTCGTCCCTGACGAAAAATGCCATACGAATCATGCCGTTTCGGCGTCGTATGCAAAGAATTCGCGATAGATCACGCAAAGTGACAAATATTTAACAATCCTGAAAGAAACCATGCCCATCAGACGCCTTCCGCCCGGCGCGGAATACGATCCCAACCGGCTCCTCGACGCCATCATTGCCAAGCTCCGCCTGAAGAACGACGCCGCACTGTCGCGCGTGCTCGAGGTGGCGCCGCCCGTGATCAGCAAGATCCGCCACAACACGCTGCCGATCGGCGCCACGCTCCTGCTGCGCATGCATGAAGAGAGCGAGTTCAGCATCCGCGAACTGCGCGAGTTGATGGTCAGGCCGGACGGTGTGGCCGAGGCCCTGCCGGCCTGAATGAAAAAGGCCGGCGGAACATGATCGTTCCGCCGGCCGCCGAGGAAGGAAGACTCAGGCGGCGTGCGCCAGTTCCTTGCTCGGTGCGGCGCAATGTTCCGGACGCTCGGTCTGCGCCAGCGCACGCTTTCCCGGTCCGGAGCAGTATGCGTATGCCGCGTTGGCGGCTTCGTACGGCTTGCCTGGTGCGGAGCAGTATGCGTACGCGGCGTTGGCGATTTCACGCGGCTTGCCCGGTGCGGAGCAGTACGCGTACGCGGCGTTGGCGGCAGCGCGTGGCTTGCCCGGCGCCGAGCAGTAAGCATACGCGGCGTTGGCGGCTTCGCGCGGCTTGCCCGGTGCGGAGCAGTATGCGTACGCGGCGTTGGCGGCGGCGCGCGGCTTGCCCGGCGCCGAGCAATATGCGTACGCGGCGTCGGCAGCTGCGCGCGGCTTGCCCGGTGCGGAGCAGTAAGCATACGCGGCGTTGGCGGCTTCGCGCGGCTTGCCCGGTGCGGAGCAGTATGCGTACGCCGCGTCGGCGGTGTAGTGTGGTTTTCCCGGCGCGGAGCAGTATGCGTAAGCAGCGGGGGCGGCAGGCCAGGTGCCGAATTCCGCTTCGTAGATTTCACGCATGCGCTCGCCGCTGGCGGCATGGTCGCCATCGTTCGCACTGGCGCTGATACCGACGTACGGATAGTGGTGCAGGAAGTAGCCGAACACGGCTTCGCAATCCTCGGCGTACTTCATCGTGTCGAGGATATGGTAGTGCCAGAAGATGTCGACGTCGACGGTCGGCGATGCCTCCGCGTCGGGGTATTTCTTCATCAGGAACAGGAAGCGGCGGTATTCCGTTTCCACTGCATCGGCCCGCAGGGCGGACCAGCCTTCGCCGGATTCCACATGCATCAGTTTCATTTTGATCGGGGCAAGATCAAGTGCTTCGAAGGCTGCGAATTCGTTGGTCGACATGGTTATCACCTTTTGTTGTAGATCTGTTTGTTACGGCCTTGTTTTTTTATCCCTAGTATTGAAGCGGTACGTCAGAAAATCCTCCCCAAAGAACGTGGCGCGGTTAATCGGAAGTCAGGAACTGCGTTTTGAGCAGTGGCAGTGATAACAATTGTCCTGCGACCGGTCAGGCTTAATGTTGAGTTCTGTCAACCGATAAACTGCTTTGCTGAAACGAGACAACATAGCCGCGCATCCGCTGCATATTCATGCGATGGCCGACAGTGCTGCATTGCTGTCGTGTGCAAGGGGGGCAGACGTTTCCGGTAGATGCCCGCCGACGGGAATGGTGACGACGATGGTGGTGCCGGTATCCGGGCCGCTGCTGATCGAGAAGCTGCCGCCGAGGATGTTGACGCGCTCCTCGATGCCCACCAGGCCGAAGGAACCGTTGCGGTTGCGGCTGCCCGGCTGCATGCCAACGCCGTTGTCGCGGATGGTCATGGTCAACAGGTCGGCATGCTGGTGCAGGTCGATCCGCACCCTGGTCGCACGCGCGTGCCGGGCGACGTTGTTGAGCGACTCCTGCAGGATGCGGAAGAAGGCGGTGGCACAGTGGTCGTCCAGGTGGTGCTCGTTCTCGTCCTCGACCAGTTCGCACTCGATGCCGGTGCGGCGCGCGAAGTCGGTCACCTGCCAATCTACCGCCGCGTTCAGGCCGAGGTCGAGCACGTTCGGTCGCAGGTCGTTGATGATCTGGCGCACGCTGCGGATGGTCAGGTCGATCTGCCGCACGGTGGCGCTGGCGCGTTCGTACAGGCGGCCATGGCGGTCGCGCGTGCGGTTGGCGAGGATCTCGGCCTCGATCTTCAGCGCCAGCAGGTTCTGCCCGAGCTCGTCGTGGATCTCGCGCGCGATGCGCTTGCGTTCGCCTTCCTTGATTTGTTCCGCGTGCGCGGCCAGTTGGCGCAGCTTCTCATTGGTGGCCTGCAGCTTGGCCTGGCTGGCGCGCAGTTCGCGCGTCATGTCCTCGGCCATGCGCAGGGCGCTGCGGCGCGACGAGGCCATGGTCTGGAACAGCGCGTAGAGCAGGGCGGTACTGAGCGTGCCGGCGAGCGCGGCAAGCCAAGGATAGAAGAGGTCGAAGCGCGTGTACAGCGACGATTTGGCGATGCTGAAATCGGCGCGCCACTGGCGCTGGTTGTATTCGATAGGCAGGCTGGCGTACAGGACGCTGTCCGCGTCCTTTGGAGGCGACGCAGACGAATTCGTCGCCACATAACTGTCATACAGTATCGTGCTGAGCTGGTTCTCGCCCGGTTCCAGCGGCACCGCGTTGAGGTCGGTGAGTACCAGGCGCACCCCCTCGGCCGGGAAGCCCTCGAGTGCGCCGTTCACCATCTTGTTGACCCCGAAACCGATGCCGACGGAGCCGATGTAGGCGGCGCGGCGCTGCTCGACGTTGCTGATCGGCATCCCACTGCGGTATACGGGCAAGCGCATCGCAAGAATGTTCTGGTTCGGGCCCGAGCCTGGCAGGATGTTGACTCGCAGTCCGGAAGCGGCAATCGTATTGTTGTCGCGCGATCCGGCCGCTGTGCGGCGGATATAGCTGCGTGCTTCCAGGTCCAGGCCGAGCTTGTTGAGCGATTCCGGAACAGCCGGTTCCATGTAGATGAGCACTGTGTAACTGTCGCGGCCGGGCACGGGCTGCAGCTTCTTTGCAGGCCCAGGTATCCCATACTGGCGCAGCCGCCGGCGCACGTCGGCCTCGACGGCCGGCAGTTCTGCCGCTCCGACGGTGCGCGCGTAATTCATGGCCTCGATGCCCGGGAAGTTGCGGGGCGTATCGAGCTGCTCTACATAGTGGCGGAAATCGTCGGCGCTGGCGTTTGGATTGGCATGGAACAGCCCGGCCATGCCGCGCAGGACGTCCGTATAACTTTTGACACGGGCGTCGATCGCGAGTTGGGCGGTGCGCGCCATGCCGCGAAAGCGCGTCTGGGCATCGCTTTCGATTGCCTTGGCGGTCGCCAGGTAGAGGGCTGCGCCGACCGTCACGGACAGCAGCGCTCCGGTCAGCATGGCCGTCGGCATGACGACATGATGTTTGGAGTGGCTGCGGTGAGGCATGATCCGTAAACTCGCTTAGAAGGTGAACTCGTCGCGTTAATGCGACATACATTCATACGCTAAGCCTCTTTACCCAACGAAGAACCTATCAGATTTACTAGCTATAGCAAATATGCAACGAAGTAAGCGGAATGGAAAGGTTTCAGCCAAGAGAAAAAACAAAGGGAGTAATGCTGTAAAGCATTACTCCCCCTTGAACTGCACGCTCAGCAGTATGGTGTAAGAAAAATTACTTCCCCCAGCTGTCCTTCAGCGTGGTCACCCGGTTGAACACCGGCTTGCCCGGCTGCGAATCCACGCGGTCCGCGACAAAGTAGCCGTGGCGCTCGAACTGGAAGCGCTGGTCGGCCACCGCTTCTTTCATGCCCGGCTCCAGGTAGGCGGTCACGGTCTCGAGCGCGTTCGGGTTGAGCGCGGCCTTGAAGTCCTTGCCGCCGGCGTCCGGCTGCGGCTCGGTGAACAGGCGGTCGTACAGGCGCACTTCGGCCGCCAGGGCGGTGGCCGCGCTGACCCAGGTGATGTTGCCCTTGACCTTGTAGTTGTCCGCGCCCGGCGTGCCCGACTTCGAATCCTCGAAGTACTTCACGTGCACCGCCGTGACCTTGCCATTCTCGTCCTTGTCGTAGCCGGTGCACTCGACCACGAAGCCGTACTTCAGGCGCACGCGCGAACCCGGCTGCTCGCCCACCGGCGGGGTGAAGCGGTGGTAGCCCTTGGTCGGGGTTTCCATGAAGTCTTCCTGCTCGATCCACAATTCGCGCGTGAACGGGAAGCTGCGCACGCCCATTTCCGGATGATGCGGGTGGACCGGCGAGCTGCACTCGACCGACTCGCCTTCCGGGAAGTTGTCGACGATGAGCTTGAGCGGACGCAGCACGGCGATGGCGCGCGGCGCTTTCGGGTCGAGGTCGTCGCGCAGCGCGCCTTCCAGCGTGCTCATGTCGATCCAGCCGTCGGCCTTGGACACGCCGATGCGCTCGCAGAACAGCTGGATCGATTCCGGCGTGTAGCCACGGCGGCGCAGGCCGACGATGGTCGGCATGCGCGGGTCGTCCCAGCCGGTCACGACACCGGTATCCACCAGTTCACGCAGTTTGCGCTTGGACGTGACCACGTAGGTCAGGTTCAGGCGCGCCATCTCGTACTGGCGCGGCACCGGGCGCGGGAAGAAGCCGCCGTCGGCCAGGGTGTCGACCAGCCAGTCGTACATCGGGCGGTGGTCCTGGAATTCCAGGGTGCAGATCGAATGGGTAATCGACTCCAGCGCATCCGAGATCGGGTGCGTGTAGTCGTACATCGGGTAGATGCACCAGGCGTCGCCGGTGCGGTGGTGGTGCGCATGGCGGATGCGGTACAGGGCCGGATCGCGGTTGGTCATGTTCGGCGAGGACATGGCGTCTTCCGACATCTTGGCGCGCAGCACATGCTCGCCGTCCTTGTACTTGCCGGCTTTCATGTCGCGGAAGAGTTGCAGCGATTCTTCCACCGGACGGTTGCGGTAGGGCGAGTTGGTGCCCGGCGTGCTGAAGTTGCCGCGGTTCTTCGCCATCTCTTCGGGGCTCTGGCTGTCCACGTAGGCCTTGCCTTCGCGGATCAGGTATTCGGCCATCTCGTACAGCTTGTCGAAATAGTCGCTGGCATAGTGCAGGTACTCGCCGTCGCCCTGTTCCCAGGTAAAGCCGAGCCACTTCACGGAATCCATGATGGTGTCGACGTATTCCTGGTCTTCCTTCTCCGGATTGGTGTCGTCGAAGCGCAGGTGGCAACGGCCGTTGTAGTCGCGCGCCAGGCCGAAGTTCAGGCAGATCGACTTGGCATGGCCCACGTGCAGGTAGCCGTTCGGCTCTGGCGGGAAGCGGGTGATCACGGGCGGCATGCCCTCGCGCTGGTGCGTGCCCGCCGCCAGGTCGTTTTCGATAATGGCGCGCAGGAAATTCGACGATGGGGGATTGCCCGCAGCCGCCGGGGTATTCTTATCAATGCTCATGAAGAAGGAAGTGAAGAGGTTATTCCGGACATTTTACCGTAACGCAGGGGGCTCCGGCCGGGATAGGCTCCTAATGTGGTGAAGCGCACGGTCAGCCCTGTGTGGCAGATACATACTTGGGGTAAACCGCCCATTTCGCAAGGTTGCATCATGAAAACCCTCGCTACCCATCCAGAAACTGGTCCGCGCCTGGCTGCTGGCCCTGGCCGGCATGCCCTTGCCGCAACTGCCGCCAGCGCTTCGCCCGCTCGCGGCACGCCCGGCGCCGCCGTCCCAGGCCGGGCGCCGCTGAGACCTGCTCTCGCCAACTTGTCGTTTTCTATAGGATAATCTCGTCCTTGCCGATTTGCGGCCTCAGCTTTATGGCCCAGACCGTGGCCCATTCCCGGGAGAGTTCCAGTTGGAAAATTTATACGCGATCCTCGGCGTCGCCCCGAATGCCGGCGACGACGAGATCAAGAAGGTCTATCGCTCGCTCGCGATGCGTTACCACCCGGACCGCAACCAGGCGCCGGGCGCCGAAGCGCGCTTCAAGGCCGTCACCAAGGCCTATGAGGTGTTGTCGGATCCGGTCAAGCGTGCCGAATACAACCAGAGCGTCAACCACCGCATCGTGCTCGATGCCGAGGCCGAAGCCTTCGAGCTGTGGCGCTCGCTGTTCGCGCTCAATGGCGTGAATCTACAGCAATGACTCAACAGGACACACAATGAAAAACGTACATCCCGAATTCTCGTTCCAGTCGCGCGAACTGGACGGACAGATCGAGGGCACCCTGGGCGACCCGCCCAACAAGAAGAACTACGACATGATGGTCGGCGCCCTGGTCTCGGAATACGCGGGCGGATCGGGCCTGGACGACGTCAACCTGATGGCCTTCGCGCTCGTTGACTGTATCAAGTTCAAGGATCCGAAGGGCTTGCTGCGTGAAGCCGCCGACTATGAAAGCGACGATCCTGCGCGCGTGTTCGCGATGGCCGAGTGCGAGGGCGAACAGGGCCGCGCCATGTTCGAGGCGATGACGGGCAATTATCCCGAACTGGCGCGCCAGGCCATCATCACGGCCTTCCTGTACAAGAACCAGGGACGCTGGGAAGACGAGGACCGCGACTTCGCGCGCCTCGCCGAAGGCGACGAGGGCGACGACGACGCGGAAGACACGGCCGCCACCGACGACTTCACCCAGCTGTTCGATGCAGACGGAGAGCGCGAATGAGCGACGACAACAAAGCCAACCTGCCGGCACTGACGAAACAGGTCAGCGAACTGGTGCTGGCCGGCTCGCTCGAGCACGCCGAGGAGGCGTTCTCGCAGGCCGCCGACGAGCACGGCGACTATGCCGTGGTCGAAGTGCTGTCGACCCTGCCGCCGCAGGTGACCGCGCTGCACCTGTCCGGCTTCGACGGCGCCAAGACCTCGCTGGCCACCATGCTGGTGCCGCCCAAGGCCTGGGCCGAGAGCCTGGCCTACATCGCCGCCACCTGGCCTGACAACCTGATCGAGGACGATCCGGAACGCATCGCCGAGAACCTGTTCAACCACGTGCACGGCATCGTCTACGCGAACGACGACGAAGAGCGCCGCCACGAATTGCTGCAGGAAGCGTCCGCCACCGACCACGGCGCCACCGTGTTCGCCATCCTGTGGTCGCTGGCGCCGAAGGAAATCCTCGAGCTCGCCGGCGAAATCCTGTCGAAGGGCCGCTACGTCACCGCCCAGACCAGCGGCGACAGCGACATCGCGCCACTGGCGGTCGACCTGGCCAAGGCCAGCGAGGACGGCTGGGAGCGTTCGCTGCTCGAGCTGTTTCCGGAGTTCCGCCACAGCGCCGAAATGGCCGACGTCGAGCTGCCGGACGACCCGGACGAAGAGTCGCCCTTCATGCAGCGCAGCACGCGCGAACTGCTGTACCGCCTGCGCAAGCAGGTGCCGTCGGTGCGCAGCATGCCGCGCCGCGGCAGCCGCCGCAGCATGGGCACGGACATCTTCTCGTGAGCGGGGCCTTGGCAACGATGCTGCCTGCAATCGTCATCGAGAAGCCGCCGCGCCTGGTGCGCGCGATCAAGCTGTTGCCCGCTGAGGCCACGCCTGACGAGGCCGCCCTGCTGGCGGAGGAGCTTGCCGGCATCACCGCCATGGTGGCCGAGAAGTTCACCAACGACCGCACCGCCGAAGGCATCCAGCGCGCGCTGCTGCTCACCGTGGGCGGGGTCTCGCTCGGCCTCGAGCACCTGGTCGACAGCGACGACGACCTCGACGCGCTCGATATCCTGATCGAGGAGGGCGCCGAACTGGTGTTCCAGCAGGGCTTCCGCCTCGTCAAGGACTTGTCGGCGCTGCCCGAGGACAGCCTGGTGGGCGAGTACGACGTCGACCCGATCTACAGCCAGCGGCGCCTGAAAGAGTTGTTCGTCGACCTGTGCACGGCCGATCCGGGCGAAACCTGGACCGGCTACGAGCGCTACCTGTCCCAACTGAAGCAGCGCCAGGGCGTGCAGGCGATCGTGCGCGCGGCCCAGTGGATCCGCCGCCACCACTACGAAGGCCCGATCAACGATCCGGATTTGAACGCCGAAGGCGTGATCGCCCTGGCGATCATTTTCGCGGTCGAGGGCGGCGGGCGCATCACGGCGCGCACCGGACAGAAGGAATTCGAGCGCCTGGTGAAGTCGGTGCGCAAGAACGATCCGGACTTCGAAGCCGGCTGGGCCGCGCTGATGGCGCAGGTTCCGGCGCAGCACCAGCCCATCATCGCCGAGCGCATCGCCACCTACCGCGAGCACTGCACGGTGCTGCAGCACATCAAGACCAAGGCCACGATGAAGCAGCTCTTCACGGAGCTGGAAAACTACGCCGGGTCCGAGCTCGACCCGGACCTGCCGTAACGGGCCGGCCGTGCCGCTTCTGTCATGAACCTTGTGCGCGGTCCGATCGCGGCCGGAAGTCCGGACTTCCGCCGCATCAACCGCGCCATGGCCTTCGGCGGCTTTTCCGTCTTTGCACTGCTCTACTGCGTCCAGCCGCTGATGCCGCTGCTGGCGCAGGACTTTTCCCTCACACCCGCGCAATCGAGCCTGGCCTTGTCGGTCTCTACCGCCACGCTGGCGGTGGCGCTGCTGCTGTCGGGTAGCGTGGCCGAGCGCATCGGGCGCAAGCAGCTGATGGTGGCCTCGATGGTCGGCGGCGCGCTGCTCACCTTGCTATCCGCCTTTGCGTTCGACTACACCCAACTGGTCGGCGTGCGCATGCTGCTCGGCCTGGTGGTGGGCGGCCTGCCGGCGGTGGCGATGGCCTACCTCAGCGACGAAGTGGAAGGGACCTCGCTCGGCCTGTCGATGGGCATGTACATCAGCGGCAGCGCCTTCGGGGGCATGAGCGGGCGGTTGCTGGCCTCGGTCATCAGCGACTTCGTCTCCTGGCGCATCGCGGTCGGGTTGCTGGGCGCGGCCGGACTGGTCGCGGCCTGGGAGTTCTCGCGCAGCCTGCCGCCTTCGCGCCATGGGACATCGAAGCGGGCGAACGGACCGGGCATTGTCGATGGCCTGCGCATCCACCTGGCGGACGAAGGCCTGCCCTGGCTGTTCGTGCTGCCGTTCCTGCTGATGGGCTGTTTCGTCAGCCTGTATAACTACATCAGCTACCGGCTATTGGCGCCGCCGTTTGGCCTGAGCCAGAGCGCGGTGGGGACGGTGTCGCTGCTCTACCTGCTCGGCATGTTCAGTTCGATGTGGGCGGGCAAGCTGGCCGACCGCCTGGGGCGGCGCAACGTGCTGTGGCTGGTAATTAGCGTGATGGTCGCGGGCCTGCTGGTGACGCTGCACGAGTCGTTGGTCGCCATCGTGCTCGGCACCGGGCTGGCCACCTTCGGCTTCTTCGCCTCGCATTCGGTGGCCAGCAGCTGGGTCGGCCGGCGCGCCCGGCCGCCGCAGGCGCTGGCCTCGGGCATCTACCTGTTCTGCTACTACCTGGGCTCGAGCGTGGTCGGCTGGTTCACCGGGTATGTGTGGGAAGGGTGGGGCTGGGCGGGCGTGGTGGGGGTGCTCGGTGCGCTGCTCGGGGTGGCGATGCTGATTGCCTTGCGGCTGCGTCGGCTCGCGCCGGCGGCTGCCATCGGCCCCTGGTGATACGGGGCGGGCTACGCGTAGCCGTGATAGTCGAATCGGCTGAGGCGTTTTTCCAGCGGATCGTATTCGGCATCGAAATAGCACTTGCCGCCATCGTTAATATTGAAGAAGGTCTCCGACAACTGCCACCGGGGCCTGTCGTGGACATTGCAGGCGCCGGCCAGCCGGACAAGACGCCTGCCGTCCCTGGCCTCGCCGCGGAACTGGATGGCGTAGGTCGCGATGCGGGCCTTGTTCCCAAACAGCTCGTTGGCGCTTAACCTGGCGTCGACCAGGGCCCGTATCTCTTGCACGGTCTCCAGCGGCACCTGCCAGGCGCCCCCGCGCACCTCGTACCAGTTGGGTAGCGGGCTGATGGGCGGAACGTAGGCCGCCGCGCCCGCAGGCTTGCTGACGGCCCAGCTTGGCGGGGCGATGCGGATGTCCTGGGCGTCAGGCGCGACTTGTACCGGACCGGCAAGCAGGAGGACTGCGAACGGCAGCGGATGCAGTGGGCTGGGCATGAGAAGTCAACGGGATGGGTGGGTGGCATGACTCTACCGTATTTCGCCCGGCGCCGGTTGCCCTGGCATTGACGCGCGCACGCCAGAAACGGGCGCTTGATATCCCCGCTGGGAAGACTAAAGTGATTGATCCGAGCGGTTTACCGCCTTACTTTCAGGAGGTCAATCATGTTGCAAGCTGCCGAAATCCAACAACGTTTCAGCCAGATCGAGCAGACCATCAACCAGGCTGAAGAAGTCACCCGGAACGACCAGGGGGCGCCGAGCGAAATCCGCGACTGCATCCAGAAGATCGCCCACGAAATGCCGGAAGCCCAGCGCGTGATGCAGTCGAACGACCAGATGCGGATGGTCGAGTGCATCGACCGGCTGGAGGAAATGGGCGACGAGGCCAAGCGCATGTGCCGCAGCGCCCAGCCGTCGCCCCAGGTCGCCTCGGTGGTGACGCGGGTGCATGACGTCCTGTCGGACTTGAAGCACCAGCTGCATTGATCCGTAGGCGTGCGTTCAGCCGGTGACTGAATGTACGGGCGGTCGGACGGAGCAAAGACCGTTTGGACGCGCGGACGGCGAAGCCGTCCATCGTACGAGAATCAGACGACTCCCTTGCCGCGCAATGCGGCGATCTCCGCCTCGCCGAGGCCCAGCACATCGTGCAGCACCTCATCGGTGTGCTGGCCCAGCAGGGGCGGAGCCTTGTCGCTGGTGGCGGGCGTGGCCGACATGCGGATCGGATTCCTCACCAGTTTCACTTTGCCCGCGGTCGGATGCGGCAGCTCGATCGCGACTTCGCGCGCCCGCACCTGCTCGTTGGCGAACACCTCGCCAATATCGTTGATCGGCCCGCAGGGCACGCCAACCGCTTCCAGCAGGGCGATCCATTCGTCGCGGCGCTTTTCCTTGACCATCTCGGCCAGGATCGGCACCAGGGTGTCGCGGTTCTGCACGCGCAGCGGATTGGTGGCGAAGCGCGGGTCCAGGCCCAGTTCCGGCCGGCCGCCCGCTTCGACGAACTTCTGGTACTGCCCGTCGTTGCCGGTGGCGACGATGATGTGGCCATCCAGGCAGGCGAAGGTCTGGTAGGGCACGATGTTGGCGTGCGCATTGCCCCAGCGCTTGGGCGGCTTGCCGCTGTTGAGGTAGTTGCTGCCCATGTTGGCCAGCATTGCCACCTGGGTGTCGAGCAGGGCCATGTCGATGTGCTGGCCTTCGCCGGTACGGTCGCGGTGGGTCAGCGCGGCCAGCACCGCCACGGTCGCGTACATGCCGGTCATCAGGTCGGTCAGCGCCACGCCGGCCTTCTGCGGCCCGCCGCCCGGCAGGTCGTCGCGTTCGCCGGTGACCGACATCAGGCCGCCCATGCCCTGGATCAGGAAGTCGTAGCCGGCACGATGGGCGTAGGGGCCGTCCTGGCCGAAGCCGGTGATCGAGCAGTAGACCAGGTCGGGTTTGATGGCCTTGAGGGTGTCGTAGTCGAGGCCATAGCGCTTCAGGTGGCCGACCTTGAAGTTCTCCAGCACCACGTCGCAATGCTTCACCAGTTCATGCAGCAGGGCCTGGCCTTCGCCGCTGGCGATGTCCACCGTCACCGAGCGCTTGCCGCGGTTGGCCGCCAGGTAGTAGGCGGCTTCGCTGGTGTCCTGTCCTTGCGCATCCTTGGCGTAGGGCGGCCCCCAGGCGCGGGTGTCGTCGCCGTTACCGGGGCGTTCGATCTTGATCACGTCGGCGCCGAGGTCGGCCAGGTTCTGCGAGCACCAGGGGCCGGCGAGCACGCGCGACAGGTCGAGCACGCGGATGTGGCCGAGCGCCTTCGGCAGCGCGCTAGAAGGGGAAGCAGCTTGCGTCATTCTGTTCCTGCGGGGTTGTCTGGACAAGTCCCGGATTATAGCTGTCCGCGCGCGATGGTCTGTACCGAACGCGAACCAGGCTTGAAGGCCGCGTCGATGAGCTCGAGCACACGCTGCGCCTGCAGCAAGCTGATCACCGTGCCGACACTTGCGGACTACGTGCCCTGGATGGTGTCGAACTTCCTGCTAGTAGCGGCCCCACGCTTTCAATCAGATTTCGGGGCCAAGGACCGGGAAGTTCGACGGTTTGAAAGGCAATGGTGCTCCGGCCAACGCCATGCGCAGGCTGAAATAGCCTGAATTATTGCCCAATCCGTAGGATTTATCTACGCCGTGGCGTAACAACGGCGGGAAAATGGAGCAAATCAGGCCGGCACTCGTCTCGCACACATAACTAGCATCCGGAGCGACATCTACTTGGGTGACTTTCCCGGCGATTAATTTTAGCTTTGGACTGTCACGCAACATGGCAAGCGTCAGGGTTGCAAGGAAGCGGTTTAGGGCATAGCACTTCGAAAAAACAATTCGCTTTCTCGTCGTATCTGCCGTGCTGGCAACCCACACGATCTTTGGACAAATTTCCAGCATCGGAGCAAGGTCGATGGGGGATTTCGGTCGTTTGAGGAGCTTTTCAACGATCTCGTCATAGACTGCCTGCAGCGCCGCATGCGCTTCGCTGCCTGAAGTTTCCCAGAGTAATTGCCGTGACACATGTCGTTCTGCGGAAACGATGCTTGCAAGCTGTTTTGGTGTTAGCCCGCACTTTTTCACAAGTAGCAACAAGTCCTTCGCTTGCTCGCGGAATACCACCTTCAAGAAATCTTGAATTGCCCCGTCGCCGGCGCCTGAGAGTACTACCGTTTCATTCGAAAAATCCTTCTCATTTTCCCAAGGCGGATTTGGCAGATCTGACCAGAACGGAGGTGGAAGGTAGGGGGCGGCAGAAGTTTTACCACCCTGGACGCTACGCTCGACGCCAATGCCTGTTGCAAAAATAATGATCTTAGTGGTAATCGTCTTTTTCGCACTCCCCATTTTATAAACAATATCGACGGTTTTTCTACCCACCTTATCAAGCAGAAACACTCCGCTTGTCGCGCGCGGTTGCTGCACTACAGCGCCAAATGTCCAGGTAATTCCGCCTTTACTGAAGACATGGTCGTCGATACGTTTGTCCCATGCTTTCACGAGCTCCCGTGCGATCACAGGATTTTTGTCCGTGACTTGACAGGGGAAAAACATATTGCCTGTGGACTTTACCGGCAAGTCTCCCAAGGACGGGAATATGCCCGTTGAAGCATGCGCTTCCGGCCAGTCATACATCGTAAAGCTGACGTGGCGCGACGTACATTGTTTCTGTAACGGAAAACGTTCCATGGCGCTTTCGAGCACCAGGACATTCAGGCCATGGCCTGCAGCGTGACATGCAGCGGCTACCCCTGCTGCACCCGCGCCCACTACTACTACATCGTACGGCGTTTTATTGCCCGCGAAGACCTTACATTGGACAAGGCAGTTAACCAAGGCCGTTGCGCGAACCACCTGATCCTTCATGCTGACATAGTTCATGCCGGAACTGAGATCGAAAGTGCGTACGCCGGCCTTGTGCGCAATCAGCGGGAAGTGCCAGTTATCCACGTTCAAGCTCCGGTTTTCCAACTGTACAGTTCTAACGTTTGCTTGTCGTCCAACACCCCAACCAGCGGATCCTCAATGAAAGCGAGAGGATTGTCGAACGGCTCGGCGGCTATACGCTCAAGTAAGCGTTCAAGCGTGACTGAATTGATTTGCCCAATCTCTGCAGATGCAAAATTCCTGAAGCGCATGCGCAGTTGTCGAAAGGGTGTGTCGGCTTCCTCTTCTAGGAAACGGGTGAAGTTCGGAGTATTTCTTAGCAAAAACGTTGGCCCGGTATCTTCGGGAGCAGGCGCCCTGGCCGTTCGTGGCATGCCGGGAGGCGTGCCGGGATTCACGCGAGACCATGTATCCAGGAAGGTTGAAAATTCATTGGTCAGATTTGTCGTCTCAGCCGCTCGACTCTTCCAAGTGAACTTGATGTTGTGGCTCAACGCTAAGCGTTCCAGTTTTTCCCTGAGCTCACCCCAGGACGGTCTCGTGCCGCCAAGTTCTGCAATAAGCAGGGCATACAAATGCGTTCTGTCTTTTCTGTTCATGGTCAGCCCTGATGGTTCGTGCAGTAGGAATTGTAGTGCGAGAATGAATCGCAAAAATCTCGGATTTCCACACAACAATCGGCCTCGAATCGTCGTCGTTCCCTTCTGCCGGGCATGCGCGTGTTAGATGCTCTCAGATGCTGGTTCAGGTTCCAGCAGCTTGGCCGTCACCAGCTTGCGCTCGTGGTCGACGATGCCGGCGACTAGGCGTTCGTCCAGGCCCATCGCTTCCAGCACGAAGGCCGACAGCTGCAGGCTCGCTTCCAGCGTCTCCGGCACCACCACGCTGGCGCCGGCCAGGCTCAACGCCCGCGCATGCTTCTCGTCGCGCGAGCGCACGAACAGGCGCGCGTGCGGGAACTCGCGGCGGATGCCTTGCACCGCATGCATGCTCGATGCCGGATGGTCCATGGTCAGCACGATCGCCGGCGCCTCGTCGGCATGCACGTGGCGCAGCAGTTCGGGGCGCGAGGCGTTGCCGAAGTAGACCGGCTTGCCTTCGGCATGCAGCTTCGAGACCAGCTTGGCGTCGCACTCGAAGGCCACGAAGGGGATGTTCTGTTCGCCCAGCAGCTTGGCCAGCTGCTGGCCCACGCGGCCGAAGCCGGCGATGATGACGCGGCCGCGCGCCGAGGCCAGCTCGGGATGATCCGCCGCGGCCGCGAGGCCGGCGCGCGCGTGCTCGCCGCGCTCGCCGGTCAGGCGTCCCAGGCGCGCCAGCAGGGGCGTGATGAACAGCGACAGGCCGACCACCAGCATCACCTGTCCGCCCAGCATCGGATCGAGCACCCGCGCGCTCATGGCATAACCGATCGCGACAAAGGCGAATTCGCCGCCCTGGCCCAGCAGCAGGCCGCCTTCGACCGCGCGGCTCCAGGGCTGGCCGCCGAGGCGCAGCAGGCCGGCGACCACCAGCGCCTTGAGCAGCACCAGGCCGGCCAGCGCAGCCCCCAGCAGCAGGGGAGCGGCCAGAATCTGGCGGGTGTCGATGCTCATCCCGACGGTCATGAAGAACAGGCCCATGAGCAGGCCCTTGAAGGGCTCGATCATCAGCTCGACCTCGTGCTTGAACTCGGTCTCGGCCAGCAGCAGGCCGGCGATCATCGCGCCCAGCGCCATCGACAGGCCGGCGGCGGCCGACAGGCCCGCGATGCCGAAGGTGCTCAGCAGGATCAGCGCCATGAACACGTCCGGCTGGCGGTGCTCGGCGAAGGCGCGGAACAGCCTGTGGACGACGCGTCCGCCCACCAGGTAGATCAGGGTGATGGCCAGGCCGGCCTTGAGCAGGGTGGCGAGCGCCAGGACGGCGACGCCGTCGCTGCCGCCGCCGCCGAGGGCGCCGATCAGCAGCAGGATCGGCACCACGGCCAGGTCCTGCAGCATCAGGATGGCGAACGCCGCTTGTCCCAACGGACTACCCGTGGCCCCCTGCTGGGCCAACAGCTGCATGACGACGGCGGTGGAAGACAGCGACAGCACCAGGCCGACCACCACGGCGGCCTGCGCATCGACACCGTAGGCCAGCAGCAGGACGCCGCCGACCAGCGCCGCGCTGGCCACGACCTGGGCGGTGCCGGCGCCGAACACCCAGCGCCGCATCGCCCACAGGCGCGCGGCCGACAGCTCCAGGCCGATCATGAACATCAGGAACAGCACCCCGATCTCGGCGAGCGCCGCGATGCCCTGGTCGCGCGGGAAGGTGAGGAAGGCCAGCCAGGGCACCTCGCCGGCCAGCAGCCCGAGGCCGAAGGGGCCGACCAGGGTGCCGACGGCAAGGAAACCGATCACCTGGTTGATGCGCAGGCGCTGCAGGATGGGAATCAGGATGCCGGAAAGGATCAGGAAGAGGAGGATTTCCCGCAGGAAGGGAAAGGCGTGTTGCTCTTGCACGGTGTGGGCAATGAATAGGGTTGTTTGCCCGGATTGTAGCGCGGGAGCGATGCTGTAAGTACGGTGGCTGCGATGTGGAATTGGGTCCCCGCCTTCGCGCACTGCTGTCCGGGATAATTTCATCTAGCCGGAAATCGTCGTTCCCGCGTAGGCGGGAACCCAATTTGGGGTGAAATATCCTGGCCTGCGATAGCGGCCCGCAACAGGATTGGGTTCCGGCCTTCGCCGGAACGACGAGTTAGGTGCTTGAAGTTTGCTTGTTGGATACGCGTACACCGCCGCCGTTTCCCTAAACCCCTATTAATCTAGAGTTAGCGATTATCCCGGACAGCAGTGCGCCTTCGCGGGGACGACGGCTCTACGGTCGCGGGTCGCAAAAAATTTGAGGCGGCCCGCTCCCTGTGTACGTCGCACGTGCCACTGGCACCTGCGACTTCCCGCCCCAATCTGACTTTTCAAGTCCTCAGCAATTGCCAGCCTGTATCGCTTCCGGCGGCGTCTCCTCCTGCTGCCGGTGCCCGCTGGCCACCGGCTGGCGGCTTTCGGCGGTGTGCTGGAGTTCCTCGATTTCCGGATCGTGCACGTTGCGCAGTTCGAGGTAGCGGTCGAGGGCCTGGTCGAGGCGGGGCAGCAGGATGCCGCGCTCGCTGGTCAAGGCGCAGTAGGCGGGGCGCGCCGCCGGATAGGCGATCGGCCGCGCTTCCAGCCGGCTGGCATCCACGCCGGCCCGTTCGGCCGCCTTCAGGGCCAGTTCGGCCCAGGTGAGCTCGCCGCCGTTGGCCAGGTGCCAGATGCCGGCTTCACGGTCGATCGCCAGGTCGAGGCAGGCGTGCACCAGGTCCGGCACGTAGGTCGGGGTGATGGTCAGGTCGTTCGAGGCGACGAAAGGCTCGCCGCGCTCGAGCGCGTTCAGGGCCAGGGTGACGAAGTTGTACTGGTCCCAGGGACCGAAGAAGGCGCTGGTGCGCACCACCAGGGCGCCCGGGTGCGCGTCCAGCACCGCCGCCTCGGCCTCGGCCTTGCTGCGGCCGTAGACGTTCAGCGGCGCAACCGGGTCCGATTCCACGTAGGGGCGGCTTTGCTTGCCGTCGAACACCAGGTCGCTCGAGAAGCTGGTGAGGTGGATGCCGTGGCGCGCGCAGGCAGCGGCCAGGGTCGCCGCGCCGAGGGTGTTCTCGCGCAGGCAGCGCTCGGCTTCGTTCTCTGCGTCGTCAACGCGCACGTAGCCGCAGGTATTGATGACCGCCCAGGGCTGGTATTCGGCCAGGGCACGTTCGACCGAGCCGGCGTCGGCGATGTCCATCTCCTTGCGCGACAGCAGGCGGTAGGACAGGTTGCGCTTGCGGCAGACGCGCGCAAAGGCGCGCCCCAGGGTGCCGGTCGCACCCAGGATCAGGATCGGGGCGGCAGACGTGCCCACCAGGCGGTGGCCGTCGGCCGAGATCGAGGTGAGGGCCGCAGGCGTGGCCACCGGCGGGTGGCACAGGAAGCGGCCCTGGCGGCGCCACCAGCCCTGGCCGCGCAGCACCGGGTGCGACAGCGGGGTGCCCGAGGACAGCTCCTTCATCATCCTGGCCAGCGCGGTCGGGCGCGGCATGGGCGAGCGCACGTCGAAGGGGCCCGGCTCGTAGTAGCCCTTGTTCTGCGTGACCAGGCTGTTCCAGTCGAAAGAGCCGAGCAGCGACCAGACCGTGACGGCGCGCACGTCGACGCCGTTCTGCTGCGACTGCTGGGCCGCTTCCCAGATCTCGAGCAGCCAGCGCAGCTGGTCTTCGCGGTTGGCGTCGATGTGGGCTTCGGTGATGGCCAGCGGGATGCCGTAGCGGTCCCAGATTTCGTTCAGCAAGGGCGCGATACCCGGCGTCGGCGTGGCCAGCACGCGCGACGCCTCGATGTCGGCGCAGGGGATGCCGTCGGCCACGCCGCGGTGGTGCTCGGGGAAGCGCTCGGGACG
This sequence comes from Massilia sp., assembly GCF_046293535.1. Lineage (NCBI taxonomy): Bacteria > Pseudomonadati > Pseudomonadota > Betaproteobacteria > Burkholderiales > Oxalobacteraceae > Massilia > Massilia sp. Next base: position 18,658 of record NZ_JBKBOV010000056.1, read on the forward strand.
GTGATCCAGCCAGCGCTCGGAGGTGACGTAGTAGTTGACGCCGATGATGTCGGGCGGGCAGGGGTTCTCGCGGAACCACAGGAATTCTTCGGCCGCGATGCCGGTTTTGGTCAGGTATTTCCACAGCTTGTGGTTTTCATCGACCATGCCGCACAGCAGGTCCCAGGCCAGCCAGCGGCGCTCGTTGTAGAACTCGGCCACGTGGGCGAGCTCGGGCGTGCCGTAGGTCTTGCCGAGGTCGTCGGTCTGGACCAGCTTGGCGTTCGGGTTGACGGCGCGGATCGCGCGCATCGACAGCACCACGGCGCGGCACTGGACCAGCAGGGCTTCGATGAAGGTGCGGTCGTCGCGGCCGTGCGGGTACCAGACGCCGTACAGGCCGGCGAAGCGGGCAGTGGTGCAGGGCTCGTTGACCGGGGTGTAGTACTCGATCCAGGGATAGCGGGCGGCCACCGCGCCGGCATACTCGGCCAGGCGTTCGGCAAAGGCCGGATCGACCAGGCTGGTGTCGCGCGGGCCGCTGCCGTGGTGGACCAGGCCGGCGATCGGCGTCACGCCGGCCGCGCGCAGGGCGTTCAGGCGCTCGTCGGCCCAGCCCCAGTCGGCCTTGGCCAGGCCCTCGGGCGCGGTACGTTCCCATAGCACGGGATAGCGGATTGCGCGGATGCCGGTGGACGCGAAGCGCTCGATGTCGCAGGCACGGCCGTGATGGCCGTTGCGCTCCAGTTGGCTGAAATACTCGTCGCGGACACGGTTGACCGTGCATTCGAGGCCGCCCCAGAGTTCCAGGGGACGGATTTGGCTGTTCGTGCTCTTTTGTGGATTCATCAGTTTCACCAAATATTAGTTTTATAGCAACAGTTTCTCTGCAACTCGGCGTCCCAGGCAAGAAATCGTGTAAAGGGGAGAGCCGGCCGCAGGCCAGGGACGAGGTAGCGGTTGACATCCTTGCGCCAACCTGCAACCATGCGGTCCATGAATTTTCCGAAAGCACATCACTTTTTGTTGACCTGGTGGCGCCGCTCCTAGCGTGCGGCCACAGGAATGATGTGCATTTCGACTAACGCCGCCTCGATCCGGGTGGCGTTTTTCGTTTCTTACGCAGGAGGATCGGGGCAATAACAAGGAAACCCGATGAGCTCCCCAACCCCAAATCCCTCCACGCCAATCATCCTCACCGGCGACCGTCCTACCGGTCCGCTGCACCTCGGCCACTTCGTCGGCAGCCTGCGCAACCGCGTCGCCTACCAGGACAGCTACCGCCAGTTCGTCATGCTGGCGGACGCCCAGGCGCTCACCGACAACATGGATGACATCGGTAAGGTACACCGGAACGTGGTCGAGGTGGCGCTCGATTACCTCGCCTGCGGCATCGATCCGGCCCGTACGACCATCCTGATCCAGTCGCAGATTCCGGAACTGACCGAACTGACCTTCTACTACCTGAACCTGGTGACCGTGGCGCGCCTCGAGCGCAACCCGACCGTGAAGCAGGAAATCATCCTGCGCGGCTTCGAGCGCGACATCCCGGCCGGCTTCCTGACCTACCCGGCCAGCCAGGCCGCCGACATCACCGCCTTCAAGGCCAGCGTGGTGCCGGTGGGCGAGGACCAGATCCCGATGATCGAGCAGTGCAACGAGATCGTGCGCCGGTTCAACCGTACCTACAGCCCGGAAAAGGACATCCTGGTCGAGTGCAAGGCGATCGTGCCGGAAGTGGGCCGCCTGCCGGGCATCGACGGCCGCGCCAAGATGAGCAAGTCGCTGGGCAACACCATCAACCTGGGCGCCAGCGCCGACGAGATCCGCGCCGCGGTCAAGCAGGTGTACACCGACCCGCTGCACCTGAAGGTGTCCGATCCGGGCCACCTGGAGGGCAACGTCGCCTTCATCTACCTCGACGCCTTCGACGCCGACAAGGAAGGCCTGGCCGAGATGAAGGCCCACTACACCCGCGGCGGGCTGGGCGACAGCGTGGTCAAGAAGCGCCTGGAAGGCATCCTGCAGGAACTGCTGGCGCCGATCCGCGCACGCCGCGAAGAATACGCCAAGGACCGCGGCCAGGTGCTGCAGATCCTCAAGGAAGGCACCATGCGGGCGCGTGAAGTGGCGGCGCAGACCACCGACGAAGTGAAAAAAGCCCTGGGCCTCTCGTACTTCTGATCCCCCGCGGTATCGCGTGCCGGTACCCAGGGTATCGGCACGCATCCCCCTCGCGGCCGACGCTGGCCCGCGCATCCCTCCGGTGGCACTCTTGCGCCATCAATGTCACTGGAGGATCTCTTCATGAGCAAAGGCCTGCGCTTGACCGAAAAATGGATGCAACGCGCCCTGTGGCTGGTCGCGTTCGCGTTCGCGGGCTTCCTGATCGGCCTGGGCGGCAAGATCGTGAACAACTTGTGGGACGTCGAGCGGCCCCTGAGCATCGAACGGTTCATGGATCGCAACCAGGTCGCCGCCCTGCGCGCCGGCGAGCAAGCGGCGCAGGCGCGGCGCGAGGCCGCCCAGCTCGACCTGGAGCAGGCGACCCAGCAGCACGAGGTGGCGCGCGCGAATACCCGTTCGGCGCGCGAGACCTTCGACAACTGGCTGGCCACGCGCCGGGCGACTGCGCGTCCGGACCAGGATCCCGCGCTGCTCGAACGTACCCGCGCACTGGACAAGCTGGAGGGCGACGAGCGCCGCGCGCTGGCGGCGGTCCAGGCCCAGCAGCAGGCCCTGTTGGACGCCGACCAGGCCCTGCAGCGCGCGCGGATGCGCTGGGAGCGCATGGAAACGCCGGCCCGCGCGGCCTTCGAAAAGGCGGCCACGGCCAAGGAGTTGCGCGTCTTCCTGTACCGCCTGGCCCTGACCCTGCCGCTGCTGGTGCTGGCCGGCTGGCTGTTCGCGCGCAAGCGCGCGAGCCCCTACTGGCCCTTCGTGTGGGGATTCATCTTCTTCGCACTGTTCGCTTTCTTCTTCGAACTCGTGCCTTACCTGCCGAGCTACGGCGGCTACGTGCGCTACCTGGTCGGCATCGCCGTCACCGTGCTGGTGGGACGCTACGCGATCGTCTCGCTGCAGCACTACCTGGCGCGCCAGCGGCAGGCCGAAACCCTGCCTGACGTGCAGCGTCGCCAGACCCTGCGCTACGACGCCGCCCTGGCCCGGCTGGGCAAGGGCGTCTGTCCGGGATGCGAGCGGCCGGTCGACCTGAAGGATGCGAGCGTCGACTTCTGCCCGCACTGCGGCATCGGCCTGTTCGACCGCTGCGGCGGCTGCAACAGCCGCAAGAACGCCTTCGCCCGCTTCTGCTTCTCGTGCGGGACGGCGGCGAATACTTCATTGGCCGATTAGGAGTATCCGATTGCAGACGGCGATTTTCGTAGGGTGGGCGGGAAGACCCGCCCACCCTACGAAGGATTAGTCGCGCAGGTCGGCCGGCACCTTGCCGCCGTTGGCGGCCAGCTTGTTCATCACCTGGCGGTGCAGCCAGATGTTCATCGAGGCCGAGTCGCCCGTGTCGCCCTTGTAGTTCAGCTCGGCGGCCAGTTCCTTGCGCGCCTGCAGGCTGCTGTCCAGGCCGAGCAGCTTGAGCAGGTCGACGATCGAGCTGCGCCAGTTCAGCTGCTGGCCCGAGGATTTCTGCATGTTGGTCAGGATTTCTTCGACGTCGACCTGGTCCATCATGGCCGGCGCAGCCTGCGGCTGGGCCTGGGCCTGGGGCTGGACCTGGGGCTGGGCTTGCGGCTGCGCCTGGGGTGCGGCCTGCGGCTGGGCCTGTGGCGCTTGGGCCTGGGCCTGCGGCTGTGCCTGCGGGCCCTTGTTGGCGGCGTGCGCTTTCGGGAAGATCTTGCCGAAGATATTGCTCAGGATGCCCATGTCATCTCCTTGGTGAATGGTGGATTGGGAACGCATGCGTTGCGCGACGTGGCCGAGCGCGAGCGCCAGCGCGGCGCCGCCGATCGCCTTGACCAGCGTCGGGTGTTCCGCATAGAAGGCGCTCATGCGGTCGACGATGCCGGGATTCTGCTGCTCGGCCTGTGCAGCCAGCTCGCGTACCTGCTCGGGGGAAACCTGCGACGCCTGTTCCGGCGTCACCTTGCCGCCGCCGAACAGCTTGCCGAACACGCCGCCCGCCACCGAGGACAGCTGCGCCGGGTTCATGGAGCCCAGCAGCTGGTTCAGCATGCCGGCGCGGCCGTTCGCATCGCTCTGCCCGAACAGCTGGCTGACGACCTGCGGGAAGGGTGGGGTCTGGTCGGAGCGCAGGGCATTGGCGACGCCTTCGGCGACCGTTGCGCGCGGGGCGCTCTGGGCCACGCGGTCGAAGTCGTCCGCTGCCCGGTCCTGGTTGCCGCCGCCCAGGTACTGCGATAACAGATTGCCCAAATCAAATGCCATATTCGTTCTCCTGACTGCCTACGGTTGAATAGCGAGCGTAGGGGTGTTGACGACGCTTGCTCTGTTCGTTATCCAACCCTCACCGGCCGAAAAGCGGTATTTCCTTTCCATGTAGACAGCAACGCGCCTGCCGGAGTAAGCTCCCCGCATGCCTTACCTGCCGCTCCTGCTGTTCGCCTTCCTGTACGCCGCCGCCACCTGGCAGTGGCAGCTGCCGCTGGCCGTCGGCGGCGCCTACCTGGCCATGAGCCTGAGCTGTTTCGTGGCCTACGCGATCGACAAGTCGGCGGCGCGCAAGGGCAACTGGCGCACGCCGGAGTCGACCCTGCTGCTGCTCGGCCTGGTCGGTGGCTGGCCGGGCGCCGTGCTGGCCCAGCAGTGGCTGCGGCACAAGACCTCGAAGACCTCGTTCCAGTGGAAGTTTTACCTGACCGTCGTGCTGAATATCGTGCTGTTCCTGTACCTGGCACGGCAGCTCGGCAATTCGGAAATGTACTGATTCCTGCGATAGGAGGTGGGCATGTGGCCTTATCCCCGGATATTGGCGCATCGCGGCGGCGGCACCCTGGCGCCGGAGAACACCTTTGCCGGCCTGCGGCGCGGCATCGACTTCGGTTTCCGCGCCCTCGAGTTCGACGTGATGCTGGCGCGCGACGGCGTGCCGGTGGTGATGCACGATCCCTACCTCGGCCGCACCGTGAGCGGGGCAGGCCACGTGTTCGACTACGATGCGCATGAACTGGCCCGGATGGACGCCGGCAGCTGGTTCGGCGCCGACTACCGCGGCGAGCCGGTGCCCCTGTTCGTCGAGTTCGCGCAGTACTGCAAGGCGCACGGCATCTGGATGAACATCGAGCTCAAGCCGGCGCGCGGCTTCGACCGCGAAACCGGCGCGACCGTCGCGCGCATCACCAGCGCCATGTTCGCGGACGAGATCGGAGAAGGCCATCTGACGCACGTGCCGCTGCTGTCCTCGTTCAGCCTGGCGGCCCTGGAAAGCGCGCGCGATGCGGCCCCCGACCTGCCGCGCGCCTTCCTGATGAGCGAGCTGCCGCCCGGCTGGGAGCCGCTGGCGCGCTCGGTCGATGCGGTGGCGATCCACGCCAACCACAAGCACCTGAGCCCGGCGCTGGCCAAGGCCGTGCGCGACGCCGGCTTCGGCCTGTTCTGCTACACGGTCAACGAACCGGCGCGGGCGCGCGAACTGCTGGACTGGGGCGTCGAGGCGTTCTGTACGGATCGTATCGATTTGATCGGTCCCGACATCGCCTAGCCTGCGGTCCTGGGTCGTATACATATTTCAACGAGGCCCCTTCAGAAAATTGACCGGTTGTCGATAAAGGCTGACAACCGCCACCAGGGATGACTTCATGTCATTGTCAATTCATAAGCTCTCCTTGTCGCTGAGCGCCCAGCGCAGCCTCGGCAAGCACGTGGCCGCCCAGGAAACGATGATCAACCGCCTGACCGCCGGCACGCGCATCAACAAGGCGTCCGACGATCCGGCCGGCCAGGCCCTGGCAGGGCGCATCGACGCGGGCTTGCGCGGGCTCAGCCAGGCGATGCGCGCCATCGGCGACGGCGCGTCGATGCTGCAAGTGGCGGACGGGGCTTTGTCGAACGTGAGCGACAGCCTGCAGCGCCTGCGCGAGTTGGCGGTCGCGTCCGGCAATGGCAGCTATGGCAGCGGCGACCGCGCCAAGCTACAGCAGGAGGCGATGGAGATCCTCAAGCACATCAACCAGGTCGGGGCAGAGACCCAGTTCAACGGCGAGGCGCTGTTTTCGCAGGACCGGGTCAGCATCGGCGGCGAGGACGAGAACAAGCGGGTGGTGCTCGACGGCCTCAGGACGGGCTGGCTGAGCGCCTCCGAGAAGATGGTCAAGGACTTGTTCGGCTTGCAGGCGGATGGCGTCAAGCTCAAGGTCAACCTGGTCTCGCCGGGTACGCCCAGCGGCGTGCTGGCCTGGGTGGAGGGCAGCGGCACGGGCAAGCTCGACGACCTGTCGCTGAACATCGACATGGCCGACTTCGGCGCCGGGTCCGGCGCGGACGGCGGCGGCGCGCCGCTGTACAGCGACCGCATCATCGCCCACGAGATGGCGCATGCGATCATGGCGCGCACCATGAACTTCGCGAACCTGCCGTCCTGGTTCAGGGAAGGCGCGGCCGAGTTGATCCACGGCGCCGACGAGCGCGTGCGCAGCGCTCTCGCCGGCGCGGATGCCGCGACGATCGTCGGCGGCATCGGCGTCTCTGGCGGCACCTACGAATACGAGAGCGCCTACGTCGCCGCCCGCTTCCTGCACCAGCGCCTGAAGGACCTGGGGGTGGAAGGCGGGATGAAGGGGCTGATGCAGCACCTGAGCAGGAACCAGGGCGCGACCCTGAGTACCGCGCTCGACGCGGTGACGGGAGGGAGGATCGCGAACGAGGCCGACTTCCTGACGGAGTTCGGCGCCGACGGCGACGACTTCCTCCTGAACAGGATGAACCTGGCCAACGCCGACACCGGCGCCATCGGCGGTCTCGATGCCGACGGCGGGCCCGCGTTCAGCGCCCGCGGCGTGGTCGCGGACGCCGGCGACAACAATGCCGACGACGGCCTGGCCGGCTTCGTGGTCGAGTATCCGGAACTGGGCGGGCATGCGGGCGTGCGCCGGGTGCAGGTGCAGGCCGGCGACAAGGCGGGCGACCTGATCGAATTGCGGTTCGGCGCCATCAATGCCGCGGCGCTCGGGCTGGCGAGGCTCGACATGCGGCGCGGCGCGGTGGCCCTGCTGCACGTGGACCAGGCGCTGGCCTACGTGAACCAGCAGCGCGTGGTGGCGGGGGCCTCGAGCAACCGCCTCGACCTGGCGGCCGGCGCGCTGCAGGCCGGTTCGGCCAGCATGGCGGCCGCCAAGGAGCGCATCGAGGGCGTCGACTACGCCGGCGCCACGGCGGGGCTGACGCGCGCGCAGATCCTGCAGCAGGCCGCATCTGCGATGCTGGCGCAGGCCAACAGCCAGCCGCGGGCGGTGCTGTCGCTGTTGCGCTGACGCGTTACCGGTACGCGACGAACGTCAATTGGGTCCCTGCCTGCGCGGGGACGACGGTCTCACGGTCGCGGGCTACGGACGTGTACACGTAACTACAGACTTCAGCACGTCATCCCGGCGCAGGCCGGGATCCAATTCGGTCGCGTCCTGGCAGCACGACCTTTCCCCGTAAATATCAGCCGGACTAATAATCCGGCCCCTCAGCTACGCTATAATCGTTTTTTTATAGCGCATGCTCCCTCATTCCGCCCTCACGACATGAAATCCTCCGAAATCCGCGAAAAGTTCCTCAAGTTCTTCGAGTCCAAAGGCCACACCATCGTCCGTTCCAGCCCGCTGGTGCCGGGCAACGACCCGACCATGCTGCTGACCAACAGCGGAATGGTGCAGTTCAAGGATGTGTTCCTGGGCCTGGATACGCGCCCGTACTCGCGCGCCACCACCGTGCAGCGCTGCGTGCGCGCCGGCGGCAAGCACAACGACCTGGAAAACGTCGGCTACACCGCGCGCCACCACACCTTCTTCGAAATGCTGGGTAACTTCAGCTTCGGCGACTATTTCAAGCGCGACGCGATCAACTACTGCTGGGAGCTGCTGACCAAGGTCTACATGCTGCCCGCCGAGAAGCTGACCGTCACCGTCTACTTCGAGGACGACGAGGCCTACGACATCTGGGCCAACGAAATCGGCGTGCCGAAAGAGCGCATCATCCGCATCGGCGACAACAAGGGCGCGCGCTACGCATCCGACAACTTCTGGCAGATGGCCGACACCGGCCCTTGCGGTCCCTGCACCGAGGTGTTCTACGACCACGGCGCCGACATCTGGGGCGGCCCTCCGGGCTCGCCGGAAGAAGACGGCGACCGCTTCATCGAGATCTGGAACCTGGTGTTCATGCAGTTCAACCGCGACGAGTCGGGCACCCTGACCCCGCTGCCGAAGCCGTCGATCGACACCGGCATGGGCATGGAGCGCCTGGCCGCCGTGCTGCAGCACGTGCACAGCAACTACGAGATCGACCTGTTCCAGGCCCTCATCAAGGCGGCTGCCCGCGAGACCGGCGCCACCGACCTGGAAAACAATTCGCTCAAGGTCATTGCCGACCACATCCGCGCCGCGTCCTTCCTGATCGTCGACGGCATCATCCCGAGCAGCGAAGGCCACGGCTACGTCCTGCGCCGCATCATCCGCCGCGCGCTGCGCCACGGCCACAAGCTGGGCCAGACGAAACCCTTCTTCCACAAGCTGGTGGCGGACCTCGACATCGAGATGGGCGAAGCCTATCCGGAACTGCGCGAAGCATCGGCGCGCGTCGCCCAGGTGCTCAAGACCGAGGAAGAGCGTTTCGGCGAAACGCTCGAGAACGGCATGAAGATCCTGGAAGCGCAGCTGGCGAAAGATGCGAAGAACCTGGACGGCGCCACCGCCTTCACCCTGTACGACACCTACGGCTTCCCGCTCGACCTCACCGCCGACATCTGCCGCGAGCGTGGCGTGACGCTGGACGAGGAGGGCTTCGCCGCCGCCATGGAGCAGCAGAAGAAGACCGCGCGCGCCGCTGGCAAGTTCAAGATGGCCGCCAAGGTCGAGTATGCGGGCGAGAAGACCAAGTTCGTCGGCTACGAGTCGCTGGCCCACAACACCCACGTGCTGGCCCTGTACTCCGAAGGCGTCTCGGTCGAGGAACTGAAGGCCGGCCAGGAGGGCATCGTGGTGCTCGACACCACCCCGTTCTACGCGGAGTCGGGCGGCCAGGTGGGCGACCAGGGCGTGATCAAGGGCGAGGGCCAGCTGTTTGAGGTCGAGGATACCCTGAAGATCCAGGCCGAAGTCTTCGGCCACCATGGTGTGCTGCGCGAGGGTTCGCTCAAGGTGGGCGACACCGTCGACGCGCAGGTGGACACGGTCAAGCGCGCGCGCACCATCCGCAACCACTCGGCGACCCACCTGATGCACAAGGCCCTGCGCGAAGTGCTGGGCAGCCACGTGCAGCAGAAGGGCTCGCTGGTCGATCCGGACAAGACCCGCTTCGACTTCAGCCATGGCGCACCGCTGACGGCTGAGGAAATCGCCAAGGTCGAGATGATCGTCAACCGCGAGATCCTGGAGAACCACGCCACCCAGGCGCAGCACATGAGCTTTGATGACGCCGTCAAGCATGGCGCCATGGCCCTGTTCGGCGAGAAGTACGGCGACACCGTGCGCGTGCTCGACATCGGCTCCTCGAAAGAGCTGTGCGGCGGCGTGCACGTCACGCGCACCGGCGACATCGGCCTGTTCAAGATCGTGTCGGAAGGCGGCGTGGCCGCTGGCATCCGCCGCGTCGAGGCCGTGACCGGCGAGGGCGCGCTGGCGCTGGTGCAGTCGATCAACCGCAAGCTGCAGGAAGCCGCCGGCGCCCTGAAGACCAGCCCGGACGAGTTGCCCTCGCGCATCTCGCAGGTGCAGGACCAGGTCAAGTCGCTCGAAAAGGAAGTGGCGGCGCTCAAGTCGAAACTGGCCGCAGGGCAGGGCGACGAGCTGGTGACCAAGGCCATCGACGTGAACGGCATCAAGGTGCTGGCGGCGACCATGGAAGGCGCCGACGTCACCGCGCTGCGCGAGACCATGGACAAGCTCAAGGACAAGCTCAAGACCGCCGCCATCGTGCTGGCCAGCGTGGCGGACGGCAAGGTCAGCCTGATCGCGGGCGTGACCAAGGATGCCACCGGCAAAGTGAAAGCCGGCGAACTGGTGAACTTCGTCGCCCAGCAGGTGGGCGGCAAGGGCGGCGGCCGTCCGGACATGGCGCAGGCCGGCGGTACCGATCCGGCAGGCCTGCCGCAGGCGCTGGCCGGCGTGGCCGGTTGGGTGGGCGAGCGCGCGTAAGCCTGATCGTCCCGCTGGTCGAGAACGCCGCTTTCGAGCGGCGTTTTTTATTGGCGCTGTCACCGTTCGCTATGGATGACTCCGATCGCAATGCGCAGTAATTGCTCCGCCGTCGTGATCCGTCCTCCATCGAGCGCCCG
>NZ_JBKBOV010000057.1:0-28079 GCF_046293535.1 Massilia sp.
GCTGGCATTGCGCGTCGCGGTCTGCGGCGTGGCCACCGGCGCAGGCAGCCCCGGCTTGCGCACGGCGCCGCCGGTCACCGAGGACAGCGGCAAGGGAAAGGTGCTGCGCTTGTCGCCCATGTCTCCGCTCATACCAGTCCCCGCAGCAGTTCCAGCTGGGCCTTGTGGGTCAGGTCGACCTGCAGCGGCGTGATCGACACGCAGCCCTGCGCGGTCGTATGGAAATCGGTGCCCTCGCTCGCATCGCGGCATGCGCCGGGCGCGCCGATCCAGAAAATCTCGCGGCCGCGCGGATCCTGCGAGCGGATGACCGGCTCGGCCTGGTGGCGGCGGCCGAGGCGAGATGGGGTCAAGGGACCGATCTGTTCGTACGGCAGGTTCGGGATGTTCACGTTGAACAGGAAAGGCAGTTCGAGCTTGTCGAAGCGGCGCTCGACGATCTCGCGCGCCACCCTGGCCGCGGCGTCGACGTGGGCCCAGCCCGGGTTCACCTGCGAGAAGGCGATCGCGGGAATGCCGAACAGGTAGGCTTCGGTCGCCGCCGCGACGGTGCCGGAATACAAGGTGTCGTCGCCCATGTTCTGGCCGTTGTTGATGCCGGAAACGACCAGGTCGGGCGGCGCATCGCCCATCGCGGTCAGCGCGATGTGGACGCAGTCGGTCGGCGTCCCATTGACAAAATGGAAACCATTGGCCGCTTTCGTGACCGTCAGCGGCCGGTCCAGCGTCAACGAATTCGACGCACCCGAGCGGTTGCTGTCGGGTGCGACCACCCCGCTGTCCGCGATCGCGGACAAGGCATCGGCCAGCGCACTGATACCAGGCGCCAGGTAGCCGTCATCGTTACTGATAAGAATTCGCATGTCAGCGATTTTACCTGAAGCAACGACAGGATCGCTCGTCAGCCAGTCCTTTTTTGTTTCCTCCTGGCGATTTTTTCTGTCAAGGAATGAGCAGCTTGCCAAGCTTATTTGTCGCCCATGCACCGCAGCTTGCCGCTATCGCAATACCGGCGACTCCTCGCGTCTTGCCCGGACCAGGGCCCCCTCCAGGGAGGAAACCAGGTCCTTGTTGAGCGCCAGCGCGGCGTCCTTGTCTCCTTCGCGCAGGTAGACCTGTTCGATCATGGCCGCCACGCGCTGGCGTAGCGGAAGTGCCACACTCAGCCACTGCACCGAGTGGCGCATGCTGTCGGCCAGCGCCCGCGCCTCCAGCCGGCTATCCTGGTCGATCAGGGCCTTGAGCTGTGCGCACTGTTGCTGCAGGCAGTCGATGGCCTGGGGCTCGTCCGCGTGGCCGGCGCCCGGCCCGGTCTCGCGCCGCGGCGCCGCTGCGCTGCGCAGGTTGCGCACGGCCGCCATGTCGCCCTGGGCCGCGAGGATCCGGGCCAGCGCCTCGCGCGCGCTCAGCGTCGGCGCAGCATAGGCGCCGTCGTAGCGCTCGCGCACCCGCAGCACGGCTTCCAGCAGCCGCCGCGCATTGCCCAGGTCGCCCATTTCGCCGAGCAGCCGGGCCAGCCGCTGTCCGCAGCGCAGCGTATCTTCGTGTTCCGCGCCCTGCAACTGGCGCCGGCCCTCGAGCACCCGCTCGAACAGCACCCGCGCCCGGTCGTTTTCGCGCTGTCCGTCCAGGGTCAGGGCGAGCTGTTCGAGGCTGTCGAGCGTGGCCGGGTGCGCATCGCCCCACAGGCGCTCGCAGGTGGCCACCACCTGCTCGTGCAGCGCCAGCGCCCGTTCGCCCTCTCGCTTTTGCCCGAGCACGCAGGCCAGGCCGGAGCGCGCCGCCAGCGTTTCCGGATGGTCGGCGCCAAGGAAGCGTGCGCACAACTGGGCCAGCAATTCGTAGCGCTGGCGCGCATCGTCCAGCCTGCCGCCGGCCAGATCGAGCGCCGCCAGCGCCGCGTGGGCGGCGCGCGTGTCCGGATGCTCGTCGCCCAGTACGGCGCAGCGCAGCAGCAGGCACTCGCGCAGCAGCTCGCGCGCTTCGTTGGCCCGCCCTTCATCCCGGCACAGTCCGGCAAGCCGCGCCAGGCAGCCGGCCTGCTGCACGGCGGCGTCCTTGCCTTCGTGCGCGCGGGCGCGCGCGAGCGCGTCGCGCAGGCGCACTTCGGCCAGCGGCTGCCAGGGAAAGCATCCCTGCGCGAACCACGCCATCAGGCAGGAGGCGGGATGCGCCAGCGCAGCGCGCCCCGGACCGGCGATGGCCACAGCCTCGGATACCGGCACCTGGACCTCGTCGAACCAGCTTTCCAGCCGCAGCCAGTCGACCCCGTAGCTGGCGCGCAGCAGCGCCTCGAGGCGTGGCTGGTAGCCGGCCAGGCCCTGGGCCGGATCGCCGCGGCGCCAGCGCTGGCCGCTGTCGCTGCGCGCGCCGTCGGCGGCGCAGGCGACTGGATAGACCAGCAGCGGACGCTGTTCGTCCTCGTGGGTGCAGCGGTAGTCGATGGCGCGCCGCACCACGCCTTCGAGGCCGTCGATGCTGCCCGGCGCCGGCGTGAACAGGCCGACCAGCCGGTCGGGCACCAGGACCGTGCAGGCGCTGACGCTGGCCGAGCGGCCGGCGCCGCCGGCCACCAGCACGTGGCGGAAGTGCCCCGCCAGGCGCGCGGAGAAGCGGCGCAGCAGCGCCGGGCAGGCATCGAACAAGGCCGCCCAGTCGAGGCTGCCGGCGCGTTCGGCGTAGTCGTCGTCGAAGCGGCCGGCGCGCATCAGGTACAGCGGCCGGCGGCCGTCCACGCGCTGCACGTAGGGGCGCCAGTCGACGGCGTCGAGCAGCGCATCGGCCACGCCGTCGCCGCCATCGTCGCGCCCGATGCGGCGGCGCCGCAGTTCCGCCAGCAGCGCGCCGGCATAGTCGACCAGGCCAGGCGGACCGGCGTCGGTGTCGGCCCCGGGCGATGGACCGAAGTAGCCATGCAGGGAAGGAGATGCGAGGTCCCAGTCGATCGCCAGCACCGGCGCCGCGCCGGCATCGCCGGCCAGTTGCAGCGCCATGGCCGCCAGCAGGCCGTTGCGAACGGGGCCGCCTTCGTAGGCATACACGGTGGTGACCTGGCCGGGACTGTCCAAGGGTTCGAGCGTAGAGCGATTCTGTTCCATGTGACTCCTCGTTATTTTTTTGGGAAAGTCAGGCTTGGCATCGCGCGCCATTCTGGTGGGACATCGGGGAGCACGAATTGGTTGCAGTCATGCCCGGGTGGCGTATGCTTTTTTTGTTCCTGATAATGCCTGGCGATGCGCTGGACCATCTTGTCGATGTCGGGCAGGAAGTCCGGGTTGGATTTCAGGTCGCTGGTGGCCATCGTGAAATGCGAGAAGTCGACGTAGAAAGTGTTGTCGGTGATTTCCGGCGGCAGGGATTCGGGATGGCGCGTCATGATCACCGGGATGATCAGGCGGCTCGGCAGCTCGTACCAGCCCGATCGCTCCCGCTCGAGCAGGCGCATGGCCGCGTACTCGCGCCGGGTGTAGGCATGCGCCTCGTACTTGGGCGTGTAGATGAGGATCATGCACACGCTTTCGCACATCGCGCGCGCGATCTTGCGGTCGAGATCGTCGCCACCGCCCAGCTGTTCGGTGTCGATGAACAGTTCGTCCTCGTTGTCGAAGTGAGGTTCGAGATAGCAGCGCAGCGCATCGGCCAGGGCGGTCTTGAACCGTTTCATCAGGTCGTGCCTGCCGTGTGCGTAGCTGAAAAAACACCCGTAACGGATCGCCATTGCCTGCCCCCCATTCCAATGCGCTAAGGCGGATTCCTTTGACTCTAGCGTCACCGACCTCGGCCACTTTGCGGGCGCACAAGCGTGCTGGCGGACTCGACAGCATCGTTCGAAAGTAGCGCGAGATGCGCCTTCAGGCATAATGCCGCCGATTAATTAACCGCTATTCGCAATAAAAGGACAGCAGATGAAAGCCGTACGTTGCAAGGATTGGGGTCCGATCGACCAGCTCGCGGTCGAGGACCTGCCCGACCTGGTGCCGGGCGCCGGCGAGGTCGTCGTCGACGTCAAGGCGGCCGGGGTGAATTTCCCCGACGTGTTGACCGTGCAGGGCAAGTACCAGGTGCGCCCTCCCCTTCCGTTCACGCCGGGGAACGAGTTCGCCGGCACGGTGCGCGCCGTCGGCGCAGGCGTCACCGGCTACGCGCCGGGGCAGGCGGTGATCGGTTTCACGCGCACCGGCGCATTTGCCGAGCAGGCGCTGGCCCCGGGCGAAGCCCTGATGCCGATGCCGCCCGGCATGGACTTCGATACCGCCGCCGCCATCACCCTCACTTATGGCACCTCGCACCACGCGGTGGTCGACCGCGCCGGCCTGCAGCCGGGCGAGACCATGCTGGTGCTGGGCGCGGCCGGCGGCGTCGGGCTGGCGGCGATCGAGATCGGCAAGGCGCTGGGCGCACGCGTGATCGCCGCGGCCTCGAGCGACGAAAAATTGGCGGTCTGCCGCGCGCACGGCGCCGATGCCGTGATCAACTATGAGACGGAAGACCTGCGCGAAGCGCTGAAGGCGGCCACGAACGGCCGCGGGCCGGACGTGATCTACGACCCGGTGGGCGGAAAATACAGCGAACCGGCGCTGCGCTCGATCGCCTGGCGCGGGCGCCACCTGGTGGTGGGCTTCGCGGCGGGCGAGATTCCGAAGCTGCCCTGGAACCTGATGCTGCTGAAAGGCGCCTCGGTGGTCGGCGTGTTCTGGGGCGATTTCGTGCGCAAGGAGCCGGCGGCGAACCTGGCGGCGATGCGCCAGATGCTGGGCTGGATGGCGGAAGGGAAACTCAAGCCGCTGGTGTCGGCGCGCTACAAATTGGAAGAGACGGCGCAGGCGCTCAACGACATGGCGGCGCGCAAGGTGACCGGCAAAGTCGTCATCTGCCCGTAGGGTGGACGGCTCTGCCGTCCGCGCGTTCAAATCACGTTTCCTGGCCGGCTCCGCAGCTCAAACCTGTTCGTTGAACGCGTGGGCAGGGAACCTGCCCACCCTACGAAAAACCCGACAGATCAGGCGTTCAGGTCCGCCGCGTCCGCCATCGTCCCCGGCCGGAAAAACTCGATCACCTCCGACTGCACCCGGGTGCGCTTGAACGGCGGCAGGCTCTGCCAGATGCGCCTGCCGTAGGGCTTGGTGATGATGCGCGGGTCGCAGATCATCAATACCCCGCGGTCGTCCACGTCGCGGATCAGGCGCCCCGCCCCCTGCTTGAGGGTGATGATCGCTTCCGGCAACTGGTGGTGCATGAAACCGTTCAACCCCTGCTTTTCCATCACCTCGATGCGCGCCGCCAGCACCGGGTCGTCCGGCGGGGCGAAGGGCAGCTTGTCGATGATGACGAGCGAGAGCGCGTCGCCGCGCACGTCCACGCCTTCCCAGAAACTCTGGCTGCCCACCAGCACGGCGTTGCCCGCGTTGCGGAAGGAATCGAGCAGCTCGGTACGCCCGCGCTCGCCCTGCACGAACAGGGGGAAGTCCAGCCCGCGCGCGGCGAATTCCTCGCGCAGGCGTTCGGCCACCTTGTTGACGGCGCGGATCGTCGTGCACAGGAAGAAAGTGCGCCCGCCTGCCGCCTCGATCACCGGCAGCGCGATGTCGACGCAGGCGTCGGTGTACTGGAAGGAATTCGGCTCCGGCAATCCGGTCGGCACGTACAGGATGCCCTGCTCGCCGTAGTTGAACGGGCTCGGCCAGGTCATGGCCGGCTCGCCGGTCAGGCCCATCTGGTCGGAGAAATGCTTGAAGTCGTTCTTCACCGCCAGCGTCGCCGAGGTGAAGATCCAGCTGCGTGGCGTGCCTTCGCGCTGGTTGGAAAAGATCGGGGCGATCGACAGCGGCGTCTTGTGCAGCTGCAGCGAGGAATTGAAGGCCTCGACCCACAGCACCGCCGCATCGTCGCCCAGCTTGCCTTTTTTCGTATCCGGCTTCCAGGCGTCGAACGACGCGCTGAGCTCGTGCGCGCGCAGGCGGCAGGCCTCGATCGTCTCCGCGCGCGCAGAATGTTCTTCCAGCACGGTGATCATGCCGGACAGTTCTTCCTTCAATTTGTCGAGCGCCGGGAAAAAGGCCGAGGTCGGCAGGATCTGCGGCAGCGACAGGCGCGTGCCCCCTTCCGGGAAGGTCAGGCGCAGGTCGCGCGCGGCCTTCTCGACACTTGTCACGACCTTGGCCCAGTCAGGGCCGCGCGCATGCGCCAGTCCTTCGGCCAGCACGTCGCGGCACAGTTCCAGCACCTGCGAGGTCGAGACCGACTGGCCGAAGAACAGCGTGGCCGTGTCGGGCAGCTGGTGCGCTTCGTCGAAGATGATGGTGTTGGCCGAAGGCAGCAGTTCGGCCACGCCGGTGTCCTTCAGGGCCACGTCGGCGAAGAACAAATGGTGATTGACCACGACCACGTCTGCTTGCTGCGCTTCCCTGCGCGCCTTCATCACGAAGCAGTCCTGGTAGTACTGGCATTCCGCGCCCATGCAGCTGTCGCGCGTGGAGGTGACCAGGTTCCAGACCGTGGCATTTTCCGGCACCTTGGCCAGCTCGGCCTTGTCGCCCGAGTTGGTCATCTTGATGAAGCGCGAGATTTCGCGCAGGTGGCCGACGTCGTCGCGCGAGGTCAGGCGCCCGTTGTTCAGCGTTCGCTCCAGGTGGAAATGGCAGACGTAGTTCGACCGGCCCTTGAGCAGGGCCACCGACACCGGCGCGCGCAGGGCGGCACGGATGGTCGGGATATCGCGCAGGAACAATTGATCCTGCAAATTCTTGGTGCCGGTCGAGATGATGGTCTTGCCGCCCCACAGCAGCGCCGGGACCAGGTAGGCGAAGGTCTTGCCGGTACCGGTGCCGGCCTCGGCCATCAGGACCTTCTGCCCGGCGATCGCCCCGGCGATGGCCTTGGCCATTTCGGTTTGCGACTGGCGCGGCTTATAGGTGCCGACGTTGGGCGCGAGCGGGCCTCCCGCCGCGAACAGGCGGTCGAGCTCTTCGTCGTATTTACCAAGCGGTCGGGCGCTGGATGGCAGTACGTCGCCCTGTGGCGACGAACCCGCCGGCTCGGCGGTGACGCCTGGAACAGGGAGATGGTCGGTCAAAATCTTGTTTCTTTATAGCTTGGGTCAAGCTGGGATATCGGGCACCAGCTGCATCTTCAGCAGCGTAATATGATCTTTCAGCTGCAGCTTACGCTTTTTCAAACGGCGCAGCTGGAGCTGGTCGGCATGGCCGTCCACGGCCAGCATCGAAATGACGGCATCGAGGTCGCGGTGTTCCACGTCGAGTTCAATGATGCGGCGCTGGATGTCCTGGACGTCGGTCATGATGGCTGTTCCAAACAGTTTTTACAAAGCGTTTGCGGGGGCTGGGGCGGCGGCGCCGGCGCTCGGCGGCGGCACATGGTGGCGGCCATTTGTGTTCGGCTTGCAACACCACGGCTTCTCGGTGCATAGTTTAATCTACGCTGAGGTTGCCGCCAACAAAGATTGGCGCAGGCGCTACGGAAATCAAGGTTTATGACAACATTCAAGATCGAGGCGGGAACCGCGCAGCACATCGGGAACCGCCCCCAGCAGAACGACCGCGTCGCTCTCCTGAGGGGCGCGCGTGCACCCGGTTACGTGCTGGCCGTGCTGTCGGACGGCATCTCCGGCGCTGCGGGGGCGGACCAGGTGCTGCACACGGCGCGCCAGGTCTTCGACGAATTCAAGCCGGGCGACCGCCCTCCCCTGGAACGGATCGAGCAACTGCTGCAGGACATCGTCAGCGAAACCCACCTCGTCATGAAGATGAACGCGATGATGCTGGGCGCAAGCGAAGGACCGGAAGTGCACGCGAGCTTCGTCGGCCTGGTATTGACGCCGCACGGCGAAGCGGTGTGGGGACACGTGGGCGACTCGCGCCTGTACCACTTCCAGGACGGCAAATGCAGGCTGCGCACCAGCGACGCGGCCTATGTGCAGCACCTGATGGCGAGCGACAAGCTGCCGGAGGACGCGGCCAGGAACCACCGCAAATCCAAGCTGCTGCTCAACGTCATGGGCAACAGCCGCAAGGAACCCTTCGTCACCATGGGCCGCCATACCGGGCTGGCGCCGGGAGAGGTGTTCCTGCTGGCCTCGGACGGCTTGTGGCACTTTTTCACGAATGCAGAACTGGCGGCGGCCACCGGCAGGGCCACGCCGCGGCAGGCGTCCGAAATGCTGATCAACAAGGCGCAGGAACGCTCCCAGGGCAAAGGGGGAAATTGCTCGATGGCGATCGTGAAGCTGGTGAAGCCGGCCCAGGATGGGTTGGCGGGAAGGCCTGGGCGGGTAGTTTGAAGGCCGCCAGCACCCGCCCGGTCCCTAGCTCTTGAACGTCGTTCCCGCGAAGGCGCACTGCTGTCCGGGATAATTTGATGGGAAGTTGCTGGATGGTACGGGAAAGGGTTGCGAGTAAAGGTTTGGGGTTGTAAAACCCCGAGCTCTCACACTCGTAAGCCAATACCCGCAACCATGTCCACAATAACCACTTTTCATGCGGTTTTAAAGGGGTTGCCGCGTGCCGTGTTCAATCGGTGCGTCGAGCGACACCATGCCGATAAGGGATGCAAGCGCTTCCGCCACTGGGATCATTTGCTTGCAATGGTCTACGCTCAACTGAGCGGTGCTTCCAGCTTGCGTACCCTCGAGTTGGGCTTTAACAGCCACAGCCTGCATCACCGCCGGCTGCACACTAGTGCCATCCACCGTAGCACCTTGTCTGATGCCAGTGAGCGTCGCTCGGCGCTTGTCTTCAATGAGACTGCGGCATGGCTGATGGGTAAAGTCTCACGCAAGCTGCGTCAAGAAATGAAGCCGCTGATCTGCTTGCTCGATTCGACCTCGATCACGCTGAAGGGGCGCGAGTTTGACGGCTGGACATTGGGCAATCGAAATCGCAACACCCAAGGCATCAAGCTGCATGTGCTGCTAGATGCAGCATCTAGCGCCCCGCTCTGGCACGATTTCAGTGCCCCCAACGTCAATGACGTCACCCAGGCCTGGCGGGCGCCACTTCAACACAACACGCTCTACGTATTCGATAAGGCTTACTGCGATTACAACTGGTGGGCCAGGATTGATGAGGTAGGGTCGCGCTTCGTCACACGATTCAAAAACAATGCCGGGATCGAGTCGATAGAGGATTTTCCTGTACCTGACGAGGCCAAGGATGTCGTCTTGCGTGATGAAGTGGTGCGCCTGAAGTACACCCACTCAAGTAAGGGGCGCTTGAACCACTACGGCAAGGCACTGCGACGCGTCACGATCTATCGCCGGGATAAGGACACGCCACTGCTACTGGCAACCAACGACTTCCACAGTAGCGCCCTTGAGATAGGCCAGCGCTACAAGGAACGCTGGCAGATCGAACTGTTCTTCAAATGGCTCAAGCAGCACCTGAAGATCAAAACCTTCCTGGGCCGCAGCGGCAATGCCGTGCATATCCAGATCGTGACGGCCTTGATCGCCTATCTACTGGTTGCCCTGTACAAGCAGGCACATCGCCTCAACTACACACTGTGGCATTGCCTCGGCTTGATTGCCGCCACGCTGTTCGAGCCACCCGTCATTGATGCAAGCCCTCCCAGGACGCGCCCAAGACGAACCTGGGCGCAAGTCACGGCACAACAGGGAGTACCTCAATGAAGAGATATCAGAATATCCCGGACAGCAGTGCGCGAAGGCGGGAACCCAATGTTGCGTGCGGCCCAGTTAAACGAAACGTAGCAGTACGCTACGAACTTTGATTCCCGCCTTCGCGGGAATGACGGTTTATTCGTGTAGGTACTGGCGGTGTCCGACTCTGCGCGGCCGCCAGGACAAAACTCCTTATTTTCCCGCCGGCGGCGTAGCCGCCTTTGCTTTCTCTTCCTCGGCCTTGCGCGCCGCCGCCTTGGCCTCGCGCTCGGCCACGCGCTGCGCGACGTCCTTCTGCTTCTGCTCGGCCTTGCGCTTGCGCTCCTCGAAGACGCGCACGTTCGCCGCCGCCCTGGCGGCCTCCTCGGGCGCGCGGGCAGCCTCTTCCTTTGCCTTGGCGTTGCGGCGCGCCATGCGCGAGGCGGCCGGCGACGGCTTGGGCGGTGGCAGGGCGGTGGTATCGCGCGGCGGCGGCGGCGGTTCGGCCGCCAGGCGCGCTTCCTCGGCCTTGTATTCGGCTTCGGCGGCGGCGATCTCGCGGTCGCGCTCCTCGACCTTCAGGCGGCGCTTGAAACGCTCCGCTTCGATCTCGATGTTGCGCTGGGCATTCAGGGCGACCCGGCGGCGCTCTTTCGCCTCGTCCAGGCAGTTATTGACGAAAAATTTGTCGTAGCAGACCGCTTCGCGTTCGGCATAGCGCGCCTCGATCGCGGCGCGCTCGGCGGCCACCGCGGCCAGGCGCCCATCGGCCTGCTCCACCGAGGTGGTCGGATCCACCGTCGCGACCGCTGGGCCCGGCTCGACGCTGGCGCAGGCGGCCAGCGCCGCTGCCAGGACGGCGGCGGCAAGAACGCGCAATACTGGGTGACTCGTCATGGTGTCCTTTCGATTCAAGCGATGGCGTCGGCGGCGCCGCGGCGTTCGGCCAGCATGTACTCGCGCGACTGCATTTCAATGATACGCGAGACCGTGCGGTGGAATTCGTTCGCGAGCATACCCTGGGTGTACAGTTCTTCCGGCTCGACCGCGGCCGACATGATCAGCTTGACCTTGTGGTCGTAGAACACGTCCACCAGCCAGGTGAAGCGGCGCGCTTCCGAAGACTGGCCGGCCGACATCGCCGGGATCCCGGACAGGATCACCGTATGGAAGCGCGAGGCCAGTTCCAGGTAGTCGTTCTGCGAACGCGGCCCGCCGCACAGGGTGGCGAAGTCGAACCAGATCACCCCGCCGGCGCGGCGCAGCGCGCGGATCTCGCGGTTCTCGATGTGCACGATCGGGCTCTCGTCGGCGGTGTCGGCCACCTTGGCGTAGGCTTCGCGCAGGGCATGGTCCGAGGCGGCGTTGAGCGGCGTGTAATAGGCCTCCACCTGCTCGAGCGCCCGCTTGCGGTAGTCGTTGCCGGCGTCGACGTTGAGGATGTCGAGCTTTTGCTGCAGCAGTGCGATGGTCGGCAGCATGCGGTCGCGGTGCAGGCCGTCCGGGTACAGGGTGGACGGTTCGTAGTTCGAGGTCATCACGAAGGAGACGCCGTTGTCGAACAGGGCCTTGAGCAGGTTATACAGGATCATCGCGTCGGCGATGTCGGAAACGTGGAATTCGTCGAAGCAGATCAGGCGGTATTTCTTGGCGATGCGCTTGGCGACTTCGTCGAGCGGATCGGCCACGCCTTTCAGTTCGTCCAGTTGGCCGTGCACGGCGCGCATGAATTCGTGGAAGTGCAGGCGCGTCTTGCGCACCACCGGCACCACCGAATAGAAGGAGTCCATCAGGAAGGACTTGCCGCGCCCCACCCCGCCCCACATGTACACACCTTTCGGCACGTCCGGACGGTTGATGAGGCGCTTGAAAGCGGACGACCGCTGGGCCTTGTACTGGACCCAGTCGTCGTACGCCTGCTGCAGGCGATCCACTGCGGCCTGCTGGGCGGGGTCGGACTTGAAGCCGCGCTCGGTCAGCGCGTGCTGGTAATACTCTTGGACGTTCATAGTGACGGTGTAAACGTAGGGTGGGCGGGTCCCCCGCCCACGCGGTCAACGCACGGTTGAATGCCACGGAGCGGGTCCGGACACGTGGATTGACCGCGTGGGCGGCAGAGCCGCCCACCCTACAGGTGAAACTTAGAAGTTCAGCGAACGCTTGTCCACCGCCAGCGCGGCTTCCTTGACGGCTTCCGACAGCGACGGGTGCGCGTGGCAGATGCGGGCGATGTCTTCCGACGACGCCTTGAACTCCATCGCGACGACGGCTTCCGAGATCAGCTCGGATGCGACCGGGCCGACGATGTGCACGCCCAGGATTTCGTCGGTCGTGGCATCGGCCAGGAACTTCACCATGCCCGAGGTATCGCCCAGCGCGCGCGCACGGCCGTTGGCCATGAACGGGAAGGTGCCGGCCTTGTACGACACGCCTTCGGCCTTGAGCTGCTGCTCGGTCTTGCCGACCCAGGCGATTTCCGGCGAGGTGTAGATGACCCAGGGAATGGTGTTGAAGTTGACGTGGCCGTGTTGGCCGGCGATGCGCTCGGCAACCGCGACGCCCTCTTCTTCCGCCTTGTGCGCCAGCATCGGGCCGCGCACGACGTCGCCCACCGCCCACACGCCCGGCAGGCTGGTGCGGCACTCGTCGTCGACGACCACGAAGCCGCGCTCGTCCAGCTGCAGGCCGACCGCTTCGCCATTCAGGCCGTTGGTGTTCGGCACGCGGCCGATCGAGATGATCAGGCGGTCGAACGTGGCGCTCTGCTCGGCGCCGGTGCTGTCGGCGTAGTTGACGGTGACGCTGTTCTCGCCCTTGGTGATCGCGCCGATCTTGCAGCCCAGGTTGATTTTCAGGCCCTGCTTGGTGAACAGCTTGTGCGCTTCCTTGGCGATCTGCTCGTCGACCGCGCCCAGGAAGGTCGGCAGGCCTTCCAGCACGGTGACGTCGGCGCCGACGCGGCGCCACACCGAACCCATTTCCAGGCCGATGACGCCGGCGCCGATCACGCCCAGCTTCGACGGCACGGCGTCGATCGCCAGTGCGCCTTCGTTCGACAGGATCAGCTTCTCGTCGAATTCCGCGCCCGGCAGCTGGCGCGCGTTCGAACCGGTCGCGATGACCACGTTCTTGGCGCTCAGGGTCTCGGTCGTCGGGCCGCTCACGTTGATGGTGTAGCCGCCCTCGGCCTTGCCGGCGAAGGAACCGACGCCGTGGAAGAAGCTGACCTTGTTCTTCTTGAACAGGAACAGGATGCCGTCGTTGTTCTGCTTGACGATGGTGTCCTTACGCTTGAGCATGGTCGGCAGGTCGAGTTCCAGGCCACCCACCTTGATGCCGTGGTCGGCAAAGGCGTGGCCGGCGTGCTCGAAGTGCTCGGACGACTGCAGCAGCGCCTTGGAGGGGATGCAGCCGACGTTGGTGCAGGTGCCGCCCGGGGCCGGCTTGCCGGCCGCGTTGCTCCAGGCGTCGATGCAGGCGGTCTTGAAGCCGAGCTGCGCTGCGCGGATGGCGGCGATGTAGCCGCCAGGGCCGCCGCCGATCACGACGACGTCGAATTGTTTCTCGTTACTCATGAATAGCTTCCTTATTTATTCTTCTGGGACAAAGATCCACAGCGCCAGATAGGCCAGCGCCCCAGCACCGGAGGTCACCAGGGTGAGCAGGACGAACACGAGGCGCCAGGCATAGATATCCATGCCGAAGCCCTCGCTCAAGGCGCCGCAGACGCCGCCCAGCCAGCGGTCGCGGCGGGTACGGCGCAGGGATTTGAGCTTCGCCTCGAAGCTGCCGGGCGGCGGGCCGAAGCCGGCGCCGGCGCTCCGGCCGTCCTTCTCCAGGTTCACCTTGTCGCTGGCCAGGACCTTGGCCTTGGCCTGTTCGAACTCGGCGTCCGTCAGCGCACCGGCCTGGTGCAGCTCGTGCAAGCGCCGGATTTCATCGGAGATCATGGCGGTCCTCACTGGTATTGGGGACATGCCTGCACGGACAGGCATGTCTGCATTGCACTACGTTACTGCCGATTACAGGTCGAGCAGCAGGCGTGCCGGATCTTCCAGCGCGTCCTTCATGGCCACCAGGCCCAGCACGGCTTCGCGGCCGTCGATGATGCGGTGGTCGTACGACATCGCCAGGTAGTTCATCGGGCGGATGACGATCTGGCCGTTTTCCACGACGGCGCGGTCCTTGGTGGCGTGCACGCCCAGGATCGCCGACTGCGGCGGGTTGATGATCGGGGTCGACAGCATCGAGCCGAACACGCCGCCGTTCGAGATCGAGAAGGTACCGCCGGTCAGGTCTTCCAGGGTCAGCTTGCCGTCTTTTGCCTTCTGGCCGAATTCGCCGATCTTCTTCTCGATCTCGGCGATCGACATCTGGTCGGCGTTGCGCAGGATCGGCACCACCAGGCCGCGCGGCGAACCGACGGCGATGCCGATGTCGAAGTAGCCGTGGTAGACGATGTCGTTACCGTCGACCGAGGCGTTCAGGATCGGGTACTTCTTCAGCGCGGCGACGGCGGCCTTGACGAAGAAGGACATGAAGCCCAGCTTGACGCCGTGCTCTTTCTCGAACTTGTCCTTGTACTTGTTGCGCAGTTCCATGACCGGCGCCATGTTCACCTCGTTGAAGGTGGTCAGGATGGCGTTGGTCTGCTGCGACTGCAGCAGGCGCTCGGCGATACGGGCGCGCAGGCGGCTCATCGGCACGCGCTCTTCCGGACGGTCGCCCAGGTTCGCGACCGGCGCTGCCACTTGCTGCAGGGCCGGCTTGGCGGCCGGTGCCGGTGCCGGTGCGGCGGCTTGCGCCGGCTTGTTGGCGACCGCGGCCAGGGCGTCGCCCTTGGTCACGCGGCCGTCGCGGCCGGTGCCGGTGGCGTCGGCGGCGCTCATGTTGTTGTCGGCCAGGATCTTGGCGGCGGCCGGCATGGCGACGTCGCCCTTCGAGCCGGTGGCGGCCGCTGCCGGCGCTTCGATCGGTGCGTTCGGGGCAGCCGACGGGATGGCCTTCACGGCGAGTGGGCTGGTCTGTGCCGAAGCTTCGGTGTCGATGATGGCGATGACTTCGCCCGACACGACGGTGGCGCCGTCGGCCTTGAGCAGCTGGACGATCACGCCTTCGCTCGGGGCCGGCAGTTCCAGGACCACCTTGTCGGTCTCGATGTCGATCATGTTCTCGTCGCGCGCGACCTGCTCGCCGACTTTCTTGTGCCAGGACAGCAGGGTCGCTTCAGCGACCGATTCCGACAGTTGGGGGACCTTGACTTCGATTTGTGCCATTTTTATGTAGCTCCGTTTATGTATTCTGTATGCAAAGGCCCCCGGGCGCATGCGCACGCGGGGGCAGTGGTATTACTTGGTCAGGATGAAACCCTTGAGTTTCGAGAACGCGGTCTCCAGCAGTTCCTTCTGCTGCGCCACGTGCTTGTCGGCGTAGCCGACCGCAGGCGACGAGGAAGCCGGGCGGCCTGCGTAGGCGAGGCGCTGGCCGTCTTCCATGCTTTCGAAGATGTTGTGCTGGATCTGGAACCACGGACCCTGGTTCTGCGGCTCGTCCTGCACCCACACCACCTCGGTCGCGTTCGGGAACTTCTTCAGCTCGGCCGCGAACGACTTGTGCGGGAACGGGTACATCTGTTCGATACGGATGATCGCGACATCGCTGACGCCACGGGTCTTGCGGGTGTTGACCAGGTCGTAGTAGACCTTGCCCGAGCAGACCTGCACGCGCTTGACCTTGCTTGCATCGATCTTCTCGTCCACTTCGCCGATCACGGTCTGGAAGCCGCCCTTGGCCAGGTCGGTCAGCGGCGAGCCGGCGTCCTTGTTACGCAGCAGCGACTTCGGCGTGAAGATCACCAGGGGCTTCCTGAACTGGCGCACCATCTGGCGGCGCAGCAGGTGGAAGATCTGGGCTGCCGTGGTCGGCTGCACCACTTGCATGTTGTTGTCGGCGCACAGCTGCAGGAAGCGCTCGATGCGTGCCGACGAGTGCTCCGGACCCTGGCCTTCGTAGCCGTGCGGCAGCATCATGGTCAGGCCCGAGGCGCGGCCCCACTTCACCTCGCCCGAGGCGATGAACTGGTCGATGACGACCTGGGCGCCGTTGACGAAGTCGCCGAACTGGGCTTCCCAGATGGTGAGCGTGTTCGGTTCGGCGGTCGAGTAGCCGTACTCGAAGCCGAGCACCGCTTCTTCCGACAGCACCGAGTCGATCACGGTGAAGTTGGCCTGGTTGTCCGAGACGTTGGCCAGCGGCAGGTAGATGCCCTGGTCCCAGCGCTCGCGGTTCTGGTCGTGCAGCACGGCGTGGCGGTGGACGAAAGTACCGCGGCCGGCGTCCTGGCCCGAAAGGCGCACCGCATAGCCCGAGGACAGCAGCGAGGCGAAGGCCAGGTGCTCGCCCATGCCCCAGTCGAGGTTCATCTCGCCGCGGCCCATCGTGGCGCGGTCGTTCAGGACCTTCTCGACCAGCGAGTGCGGCTTGAAGCCTTCCGGCACCTTGGTGATGCGTTCGGCCAGGCGCTTCAGTTCGGCCAGCGGCACCGAGGTGTCGCAGGCGTCGGTCCACTTCTTGTTCAGGAACGGCGCCCAGTCGACGGCGTACTTGCCCTTGAAGTTGGTCAGCACCGGATCCACGGTGTGCTTGCCGGCGTCCATCGCGGCGCGGTACTCGGCGACCAGCTTGTCACCGGTTTCCGGCGGCACGGTACCTTGGGCAACCAGCTTCTCCGCGTACAGCTTGCGGGTGCCCGGATGCTTGGCGATCTTCTTGTACATCAGCGGCTGGGTCAGGGCCGGGGTGTCCTGCTCGTTGTGGCCCAGCTTGCGGTAGCAGACGATGTCCACCACCACGTCCTTGCCGAACTCGGTGCGGTAGTCCATCGCGATCTGCGAGGCCAGCACGACCGCTTCCGGATCGTCGGCGTTCACGTGCAGCACCGGTGCTTCGATCATCTTGACGACGTCCGAGCAGTAGATGGTCGAACGGGCGTCGCGCGGGTCCGAGGTGGTGAAGCCGATCTGGTTGTTGATGACGATGTGGACGGTGCCGCCGGTGCCGTAGCCGCGGGTCTGGGCCAGGTTCAGGGTTTCCATGACCACGCCCTGGCCGGCGAACGCAGCGTCGCCGTGCACCAGGATCGGCAGCACTTCCTTGCCCTTGCGGTCGCCGCGGCGTTCCATGCGCGCCTTGACCGAGCCTTCGACGACCGGGTTGACGATCTCGAGGTGCGAGGGGTTGAAGGCCAGCGACAGGTGGACCGGGCCGCCCGGGGTCGAGATGTCGCTCGAGAAGCCCTGGTGGTATTTCACGTCGCCCGCCGGCAGGTCGTCGGCGTGCTTGCCTTCGAATTCTTCGAACAGGTCGGCCGGGCTCTTGCCCAGGGTATTGACCAGCACGTTCAGGCGGCCGCGGTGGGCCATGCCGATCACGATTTCCTGCACGCCCTTTTCACCGGCGCGCTGGATCACTTCGTCGATCGAGGCGATGAAGGATTCGCCGCCTTCCAGCGAGAAGCGCTTGGCGCCGACGTACTTGGTGTGGAGGTAGCGTTCCAGGCCTTCGGCCGCGGTCAGGCGTTCGAGGATGTGCTTTTTCTTGTCGCCGTTGAAGGTCGGGGTCGAGCGGATCGACTCCAGGCGCTCCTGCAGCCAGCGCTTCTCGGTCGGGTCGCTGATGTACATGAACTCAGCGCCGATCGAACGGCAGTAGGTGTCGCGCAGCAGGTTCAGGATCTCGCGCAGCGGCGCGGTTTCTTTCCCGAAGTAGGTATTGCTGATGTTGAAGACGGTGTCGAGGTCGGCTTCGGTGAAGCCGTAGAAGGCCGGGTCGAGTTCCGGCAGCGGCGGGCGCTCCTGGCGCTGCAGCGGGTCGAGGTTGGCCCAGCGCGAGCCGAGGTAGCGGTAGGCGGCGATCAGCTGGGTGACGGCCACGCGCTTGCGGCCCATTTCCGGGTCCGACGAGGCGCTCACCGTGCGGATGGGGCCCTGCTTGGCGCGTTCCGCGAAGGAGGCGACGACCGACGAGTGGACCACGTCCGGGCGGCTGGAGCCGTCCACGGCGGGCACGTGCTGCATCTGGTCAAAGTAAGCGCGCCAGTTTTCCGGGACCGAACCCGGATTGTTCAGGTACGCTTCGTACAACTCTTCCACGTACGGCGCGTTACCGCCGAACAGGTACGAGTTCGCATTCTGTTGCTGCATCATTCTTGCTCACCTTTCTTCGCGCTTCGCGAGTATGGGGCGGGTTAGTCTAACCTTCCGCGACACGGCCTGACCGGTTAGCGGATCGCACTTACTACATCAAGTTGTGGGGAAGGGCGTATTTCTGTGGCACAAAACAAGACAGACAGGCCTCCTGTTGCCTTTTGGCGCACAGTATTGTAACGCAAGCGCTGATGCAAGGCAGAGCGTTCAACAAGAAATGTTTTATTTCCATTTGTAAAGCCACATCGGGCGGTTGACCAGGTAAATGATAATCGTTATCATTTGATGATGAGCCCAACCGGACCGACCACTTCCGCACCCGCATCCGCGGCACGCACCCCTGCCGCCCCGGCTTTGCCGGGGCCGGGCCGTGCCGTCTACCTCAAGCAGCTGCACCAGTGGCACTGGATCAGCTCGGCCATCTGCCTGATGGCGATGCTGCTGTTCAGCTTTACCGGCCTGACCCTGAACAATGCCAGCCTGATCGAGGCCGAACCGCGGGTCACGCGCCTGAAGGCCAGCCTGCCGGAGCCGCTGCGCGCCCAGCTGGAAACGTTCGCGGCCGAGCATGCCGACGCCGAGGTGCCGCTGCCGAGCGAGATCGCGGACTGGGCCAACGCCGCCTTCGCGGTCGAGGTGCGCGGCAAGCGCGCCGAATGGAGCGAGGACGACGCCTACCTGGCCCTGCCGCGCCCGGGCGGCGACGCCTGGCTGCGCATCGCCGCCGACGGTTCGGCCGAATACGAACGGACCGACCGCGGCTGGATCTCCTGGCTCAACGACATGCACAAGGGCCGCAACACGGGTCCGGTGTGGAGCTGGTTCATCGACATCTTCTCGATCGCCTGCGTGGTGTTCTGCATTACCGGTTTCCTGATCCTGAAGTACCACGCGGCCAAGCGGCCGTCGACCTGGCCGGTGGTCGGGTTCGGCGTCGTGCTGCCGATCGTGCTGGCCCTGCTGTTCGTACACTGAATCCTCCATCGCCGTATCCACCGAGAGAAGACCAAGAATGAAACTGTCCCACTCGCTCCTCCTGACCCTGCCGCTCGCCTCGAGCTGGGCCGTGGGCGCCGACCTGTCCGTCAAGTTCGAGCTGCCGCGATTGAACGTGGCCGAGTACCACAAGCCCTACGTCGCGATCTGGATCGAGCGCGCCGACCAGAGCGTGGCATCGAACCTGGCCGTGCTGTACGACCTCAAGCTGAAGAACCGCGAAGGCGAGAAGTGGCTGAAGGACCTGCGCACCTGGTGGCGCAAGGCCGGGCGCGAAGCCACCATGCCGATCGACGGCGTGAGCGGCGCGACCCGCCCGCCGGGCACCCATACCATGAAATTCGACGCCGCCAAGAACGGCCTGGACAAGCTTCCGGCCGGCGACTACACGCTGGTGGTCGAGGCCTCGCGCGAATCGGGCGGACGCGAAGTGGTCAAGCTGCCCTTCAACTGGGCCGGCAAGGGCAAGGTCGCCGCCAGCGCGGCGGGCAAGGACGAACTGGGCGCCGTATCGCTCCAGATCCAATAACGCATCAAGAACAGGAGAATCCCCATGCAACAACGCTTCACCAAGACCGCCCTGCTCGGCCTGATCCTCGCCGGCATGTCCTTCACCGCACAGGCGCACGACGCCTGGCTGCTGCCGAACAGCACCATGGTCGACGCCAAGGAAGCCTGGGTCACGCTCGACGCCGGGATCTCGAACCAGCTGTTCGAATTCAACCACGCCCCGCTGCGCCTGGACAACCTGACGATCACCGATCCCGACGGCGTGGCCAGCAAGGCCCAGGGCGCGGTGCTGGGCAAGTACCGCAGCACGCTCGACCTGCGCCTGCCGAAGGACGGCACCTACCGCCTGGCTATCGTCAACAACAACGTGACCGGCAGCTACAAGCTGGGTGGCGAGACCAAGCGCTTCCGCGGCCCGCAGGGCAGCCTGCAAGTGCAGGTGCCGGCCGGCGCCACCGAGGTGCAGACCACCAACGTGCACTCGCGCCTGGAAACCTTCGTCTCGGCCAACAAGATGAACGAGACCGCCCTGAAGCCGAGCGGCGTCGGCCTCGAGCTGGTCCCGGTCACCCACCCGTCCGACCTGCGCGTCGGCGAACCGATCCGCGTGCGCTTCCAGCTCGACGGCAAGCCGGCCGCCAACATGCCCTTCAGCGTGGTGCCGGGCACCGCCAAGTACCGCGGCTCCTCGGGCGAGCAGCGCCTGAGCACCGACGCCAAGGGCGAAGCCAGCTTCACCGTGGCGGCGCCGAACATGTACTACCTGAGCGCCAGCGTGCCGCACGGCGAGCGCGGCGCGCCGCAGCAGCCGGGCGCCAAGCGCTACACCTACGCCGCCACCTTCGAAGTGCTGCCGCAGTAAGGAGCGGGCAGGCGATGCGCAGCGTCCTCGTTCCGTTCGAGATCGACATGGCATTGCCGCCGGCGGGCAGCAGCCTGCGCCAGGCGGCGGGCCACACGATGGGCACGACCTGGTCGGCGCGGATGCTGGTGCCGCCAGGTAGCGGCCAGGGCCTGGAGGCGGCCCTGCAACGCGAGCTGGACGAGATCGTCGCGCAGATGAGCCACTGGGAAGAAGCCTCCCTGCTGGCGCGCTACAACCGGGCGCCGGCCGGCAGCTGGCATGCGCTGCCGCCGCAGTTCTACGAGGTCGTCGACCTCGCGCTGCAAGTGCATGAAGACAGCGCCGGCGCCTACGACCCGGCCGCCGGCGCGCTGGTCAAGCTGTGGGGCTTCGGCCCGAGCGGCCGCCACGACGCGGCCGGCTTCCAGCTGCCCTCCCCCATCGAAGTCGCCAGCACCCTGGCGCGGCGCGCCCGGGCCGTCCCGCAGCTCGACCGCGCCGGACGCCGCCTGCTGCAGCCGGGCGGCGCCGTCCTCGATTTCTCCTCGATCGCCAAGGGCTATGGCGTGGACCGTCTCGGCCGGTGCCTGGAGCGCCTCGGGGTGCGCCACTACCTGGTCGAAGTCGGCGGCGAGCTGCGCGGCGCCGGCATGAAGCCGGGCGGCGAGCCGTGGTGGGTCGAGATCGAAGGCGTGCCCGATGCGGCGGCAAGCCCGCAGGCGATGGTGGCCCTGCACGGGCTGGCGGTCGCCACCTCGGGCGACTATCGCAGTTATTTCGAGCACGGCCGGCAGCGCGCTTCGCACACGATCGACCCGCGCACCGGCCACCCGATCGCCAACGGCGTCGCTTCCTGCACGGTCGTGGCGAGCAGCTGCATGATGGCCGATGCGCTGTCGACCGCGCTCACCGTGATGGGGGTCGAGGCCGGGATCGCGTTTGCCGATGCGCGCGGCATCGCGGGGCGCTACCTGGTCCGCCAGGACGGCGGGCTGCGCGAGCATACCAGCGCCGCCTGGCGCGAGCTGCTGCAATGATGATGACGATCGACCCCGTACGCTTGGGCGGCGCCCTCGCCCTGTCCGGCGGCTACCTGGCGATGTGCTTCGCGTTCTGGCGCGCCCGCGCCGGCGCCCGCAAGGCCACGGCCACGGGCGAGGCCGACTGGCTGGTGGTCCATGCCAGCCAGACCGGCAGCGCCGAGTTCCTGGCCGAACAGACCGCGGCCACCTTGACGACGGGCGGCCTGTCGGCGCGCGCGGCCTGCATGTCGGCACTCGACCCGGACACGCTATCGAAGGCCGGCCGCGTCCTGTTCATCGCCAGCACCTATGGCGAGGGCGACGCGCCCGATGCCGCGGCCCGCTTCGCCGGCGTGACCATGGGTGCCGCGCTCGACCTGTCGCACCTGCATTACGCGGTGCTGGCGCTGGGCGACAGCAGCTACACGAATTACTGCGGCTTCGGCCGCGCGCTGGACGGCTGGCTGGCCGCGCACGGCGCCACGCCGCTGTTCGAGCGCATCGACGTCGACCGCGGCAACCCCGCCGCGCTGGCCGCATGGCAGCAGCACATCGGCCGCCTGGCCGGCACCAGCGACACGCCGGACTGGGAAGCGCCGAGCTACGGCGAGTGGCGCATCGCAGCGCGCACGCTCGCCAATCCGGGCAGCGCCGGCGCGCCGCTCCTGCGCATCGCGCTGGTGCCGGTCGACGGCGCGCTGCCGTCCTGGGAAGCCGGCGACCTGGCCCAGGTCAGCGCCCCGGCCGATCCCGGGCACCCGCGCGAATATTCGATCGCATCATTGCCTTCCGAAGGCCGGCTGGAACTCTTGGTGCGCCTGCAGCGGCGCGAGGACGGCAGCCTGGGTGCGGCGTCCGGCTGGCTGTGCGAGACGGCGTCGCCGGATGAGGTGATCCGCCTGCGCATCCGCGCGCATGCGCGCTTCCGCCTGAACGGCAATGCCGGACGTCCCCTGGTTGCGATCGGCAACGGCAGCGGGCTGGCCGGGCTGCGCGCCCTGATCAAGGCGCGCATCGATGACGGGAAAGGCGACAACTGGCTGCTGTTCGGCGAACGCAACGCGGCCCACGACTTCCTGTGCCGCGACGAGCTGCAGGGATGGCTGGCCTCGAACGGCCTGGCCCGGCTCGACCTCGCCTTCTCGCGCGATGGCGCGGCGCCGCGCTACGTGCAGCACCTGGTGCGCGAACAGGCCTCGGCGCTCCGGAACTGGGTCGACGAGGGTGCGGCGATCTACGTGTGCGGCAGCCTGCAGGGGATGGCGGGCGGCGTGCACGAGGCGCTGACGGAAGTGCTGGGCGTGGAGACGCTGGATGCGCTCACGGCGGAAGGACGCTACCGTAGGGATGTTTATTAAGTAGGGTGGGCAAGTTTCTTGCCCACGCGTTCAAACAGTGCCGGCATGAAGGAGATATCGTTCATGCAAACGCAGCTTGAACGCGTGAGCGGAAGACCCGCCCACCCTACGATTTACTTCTGGTTCTTGTGGCTCTGCGAGCCCGCACGCGCATGCTGCTCGGGCGAGCCGCCCTGCACGCCGCCGCTGGCTTGATTGCCCTGATTGCCCTGATTGCCCTGATTGCCCTGATTGCCCTGATTGCCGCCGCGTCCGCCACTCTGCTGGTTGCCGCCCTGGCCGCCGCTCTGCTGGCCGCCACCGCCGCCGTGGCTCATCGAGCCGGCGCGGCGTGCTTCTTCCGAGGTGAACTCGTGGGCATTGCCCGATGCGTGGGCAGCACGGCCGCCTTCGCTGGCGATCTCGCGCTGGCGCTGCGGATCCATGGATGCGAAACCGCGGTTGCTGGTATCGCCGCTCTGCTGGTTGCCGCCCTGGTTGCCGCCCTGCTTGCCCTTGTTGCCGCCTTGGTTATTCGATGCCATAGTTGCCTCCTGTTCATCGTGTAAAGCATCAGCCGGAAGTGGCTGAGACAGGTTCATCCTAAGCATGTTGAACCCGGCAGACCACCCAAAACCGGCAAGCGTCTTGTAGGACCAGGCCTTGAGGGCTCCGGCGTCTTCTCTGTCAAACCAAGAGAAATTGATTTTGTTGTTTTGCCACCATTGGAATAGTATGAGCGTTCGCTCGCCGTTCTTGAGAATAAAAAATCTCTCTCATGTAGTCTTGCGCTGACCCGACATCGTGAAATTTTCCATCGGCCACCGCCTCTTCCTCTCTGTCCTGCTCGCCATCCTCGCGGTGGCGGCCAGCGCCGTTTACCTGCTGCGCCAGAACGTGCTGGCGAGTTTCGGCGACTACGCGGTCGGCATCGAACTCGACCGCCTGGGCGAACTGTCGGACAGCCTGGCGGCGCGCTACCGGGCGCAAGGCAGCTGGCAGTTCCTGCCGGCGGGCGACGAACGGCGCGGCTGGGTTGCGCAGGAACTGGTGCGCCTGCAGGACGAACGCGAGCGCCGGGCGATGGCGGTGCCGCCGGCGCCCGAGGTGTCGGCGGCACCCTTGCCGCCTGTCCCGCTGGCGCGCACCGGCGCCGCGATTCCGGCGGCGCCGGTGGACGGCGTCGTTCCGCCGGCTCCGCCCGCACCGCCCGCTCCTCCGGCACCGCCGGCGCTGCCCCTGCTCCCCCCGCGCCTGGACGCTCCGCAGGCTGACGGCATCACCCACGACCTGCACCAGCGTGTGACCCTGCTCGATGCCGACGGCGGCTACCTGGCCGGCCGCGTGCCGGGCGAGCTCCCGCTGGTCCACCGCGCCATCGCGGTGGGCGGCCGCACGGTCGGCCTGCTTGGCGTGGCGCCCAGCGGGCGGCCGAGCGATGCGATGGCCCTCACCTTCCTGGAACAGCTGCGCAGCAGCCTGTGGCCGATCGTCGCCGCGGCACTCGGCCTGAGCGCGCTTGCCGCGGTGCTGCTGGCGCGCCACTTCCGCCAGCCGATCGAACGCCTGGCCGAGGCCGCCGGCGCGCTGGCCGGCGGCCGCTACCAGGTACGGCTGCCGGCCACGCGCAGCGACGAGCTGGGCGAGCTGGCGCGCCACTTCAACGCGCTGGCGCAGCAATTGGAAAGCGCGGAAGGGGCGCGCCGCCAGTGGGTGGCCGATACCTCGCACGAGCTGCGCACCCCGCTGGCCGTGCTGCGCGCCCAGCTCGAGGCCTTGCAGGACGGCGTGCGCAGCGCCACGCCCGAGACCGTCGAGTCCATGCTGCGCCAGGTGCTGGCCCTGAACAAGCTGATCGACGAGTTGTATGCGCTGGCCAGGTCCGACCTCGGGGCGCTCGACTGCAAGCCCGTGCCGCTCGACCTGTGGGAGCTCGCCACCGCCCAGGCGCAAGGCTTCGCCACGCGCCTGCAGGCGGCCGCGCTGTCCTTCGAACCGGGCGCCGCGCCTGCGCGCAGGCAGGTGCTGGCCGACCCGGACCGCCTGCGCCAGGTACTGGACAACCTGTTCGAGAACAGCCTGCGCTATACCGCGGCGGGCGGACGCATCGCGCTGCATGCGCACGCCGACGCTGCCTGCCTGCACCTCGTCGTCGACGACAGCGCGCCCGGCGTGCCGGACGACGCCCTGGCGCGCCTGGCCGAGCGCTTCTACCGCGTCGACGCCTCGCGCAGCCGCGCCCACGGCGGCGCCGGGCTCGGCCTGGCACTGTGCCGGCGCCTGCTCGAGGCGCAGGGCGGCAGCCTGGCCTTCGCCCACTCGCCGCTCGGCGGCCTGCGCGTGACCCTGTCGCTGCCGCTGGCGAAAGAAGCCGCATGAACCCGGCCATCATGATCGTGGAGGACGAGCCCGAACTGGCCGCGCTGGTGGCCGACTACGCGCGCGCGTCGGGCTACGTCCCGCTGGTCTTCGGCGACGGCCGCGCGGCCCTGGACGCGATCCGCGCCGAGCCGCCCGCGCTGGTCGTGCTCGACCTGATGCTGCCCGGACTCGACGGCCTGTCGCTGTGCCGTACGCTGCGCAGCGGCGATCACCCCGGCAGCGAGATCCCGCTGATCATGGTGACCGCGCGGGTCGAGGAGATCGACCGCCTGCTCGGCCTGGAGGCCGGGGCCGACGACTACCTGTGCAAGCCCTTCAGCCCGCGCGAACTGATGGCGCGCATCAAGGCGATCCTGCGCCGCGCTGGCGCCTCGGCCCCCGATCGTGGGCTGGCGATCGACGAAGCGGCCCGCAGGATCAGCATCCATGGCCAGGCGCTCGACCTGACCCCCAGCGAGTTCGCGATCCTGGCGGCGCTGGCGCGCCGGCCGGGCCAGGTGCTGTCGCGCGCGCAGTTGCTCGACGCCGCGCGCGCCGACAGCCTGGAGGCCACCGATCGCGCCATCGACAGCCACATCAAGAACCTGCGGCGCAAGATCGCGCTTGCCGCGCCCGGATTGGAAGCGATCCTCTCGATCTACGGGCTCGGCTATCGCTGCGACCTCCAGTAAGGCTCCATCATTTCTCCACATTCGGCAGGCAGGATGCATCCATGGCCCGCCGCAGGCGCGGGCCGCAGCCAAGGGAGACCACCATGCATACGAAAAACAAGGCCATCGCCGCCATTGCCCTGCTGGGCCTGATCGCAGGCAGCGCCCAGGCGGGCGTGCACGTCCACACCAAGTGCGAATCGACGGTGAAGGGAAAATGCCCGCCACCGCCGACGCCGCCCGCTCCGCCTGCGCCGCCCGCCCCGCCGGCGCCGCCCGAACTGCCGGACGAACGGGTCGTGGGCGCCGCCCCGCCAGCCCTGCCGTCCATGCCCGCGATCCCGGCCCCGCCGGCGCCGCCGGCCCCGCCGCCCCTGCCCGAGATACCGGAAGCGGCCCACGCCGCCTGCGTCGGGAAGGCCGCCGGCACCCGCATCAAGCATGTGCTGCGCCGGGGCGAGACCATGACCGGCGTGTGCGTTCGGGAAAACGGCAAGACCGTGTTCGACCTGCGCGAATACCGGCTCCACGACCGGGACTGAACGTCGCAGCCGCAGGACGGCTCGACGCGGCGGTCTAGATCATTTATTCTAGATCCATGAGCACTCCCGATCTTCCCGCCAAGCCGACCCCGTCCGAACTGGAAATGCTGCGCCTGCTGTGGCAGCTCGGCCCCGCCACTGCGCGCCAGGTGCACGAGGCGGCGCTCGCGTCGCGGCCCGAGATGCCCTATGCCAACGTGCTGCGGCTGCTGCAGATGATGCATGCCAAGGGCCTGCTCATCCGCGACGAGAGCGCGCGCGCGCACGTGTACGCCCCGGCCCAGCCGCAGGACAGGCACCAGGCCGGCCTGATCAAGGACCTGATCCACAAGGCCTTCTCCGGTTCGGGCAAGGAACTGGTGCTGGCCGCGCTGCGCGGCCACGTCAGCAAGAAGGAACGCGAGGAAATCCAGCGGATCCTCAACGGCGAGGCCGGGCGCAAGGAATGAATACGCCCGCCCCGCGCCCGGTCCCGCCGGTGCAGCCTGACCTCGAGGATTGCTGCCGCAGCGGTTGCGTGCCCTGCGTCTTCGACCTGTATGAAGAAGCGCTCGAGCGCTACGAGCGCGAACTTGCGGCCTGGGAAGCCGCCCACACGCCCCCCTCCCCGCCCCATTCCAGGGCTTGCTCACGGTAGCGCACGCTTGAAAATCAAGACCCTGGTGTTTTGAATACAATGAACTCATCGGTGTTGTGCATGGAGACGATATGTTCGACATGGATCTAGACTGGTGGGAATTTATTGTGCGCGGGCTCAGCGTGTACGTCTTGCTGCTGGTAATGGTGCGCCTGTCCGGCCGCCGCACGGTCGGCCAGTTCACGCCCTTCGACCTGCTGGTCGTCATGCTGCTGTCCGAAGCCGTGTCCAGCTCGCTGACCGCGGGCGACGAATCGCTGGTGGGAGGCCTGATCTCGGCAGCGACGCTGGTCGCCATCAATTCCACGGTTGCCCTCCTCAGTTCGCGCAGCCAGCGCTTCGACAAGATGGTGGACGGCAGCGCCATCCTGATCGGCCGCGACGGCGTGTTCTTCGACAAGGTGGTGCGCAGTTGCCGCCTGGCCGAATCCGACCTTGAAGTCGCCCTGCGCCAGCACGACTGCCCACGGCCGGAAATGAAATGCGCCTTCCTGGAAGCCGACGGCGAGATCACCATCCTGCGCAATCCCCAGTAATTTCCTGAGCAAGGGCCGTTGCGCCCTTTCTCCTACGCTTCTGCCCATGGCACTTTTATCGCCCGTACGGTGTGGACGGTGCGGAATTGATGCGCTACTTTTTTCAGCAGCACACCCGCCGGGTGTGCTGTTTGGATTCTTTCCTAATCAGGAGGACTGCCATGAAAAAAGTACTGACCGCACTTGCGCTCGCCGCTTCGGCGCTGGCGCTCGCACCGGCGGCCCAGGGCGCCGACATCTACCGTGCCGTGTCCAGCGGCCCGGCCGAGTCGCCGCCCAACGGGTCGCCCGGCTCGAGCATCGCCACTCTCGAGATCGATGGTTCGCTGCTGCGGGCCGAGGTGCCGTTCCGCGACCTGGTCGCCGGCACGACCGTCGCCCACATCCATTGCTGCACCACCGAGGCCTTCACCGGTGTGGCGCCGCCCGCGATCTCGCTGGTGGATTTCCCCATGATGGTCACTGCCGGCGAATACAGC
Organism: Massilia sp.; assembly: GCF_046293535.1. NCBI lineage: Bacteria > Pseudomonadati > Pseudomonadota > Betaproteobacteria > Burkholderiales > Oxalobacteraceae > Massilia > Massilia sp. The sequence continues at coordinate 27,753 of NZ_JBKBOV010000057.1, forward strand.
CACACCTTCGACCTGGGCGACGCGGCGGTCTGGGATCCGGCCTTCCTGGCCCAGTTCGGCGGCACACCGTCGAGCGCCGGCGCGGCGCTGCTGGCGGCGATGGACGCCAACCAGGCCTACCTCAACATCCACACGGCCGAGTATCCGAACGGCGAGATCCGCGGCTTCGTGGTGGCGGCGCCGATTCCGGAACCGGCGACCTGGGGGATGCTGGGCGTCGGACTGGCCGGACTGGCGCTGGCGGCGCGCCGCCGGCCCGGCCAGCTCAAGGGACGCATGGCGTGATCGAAGCGCCCGGGCGCGTGGCCAGCAAGCGGCTCCAGGCCG
>NZ_JBKBOV010000058.1:0-26437 GCF_046293535.1 Massilia sp.
AGGCGGTCGAGGACGTCGGCGCCGCGCCCGATGCGGGCGCGAAAGGCCGGGTCGTCCGACAGCACGGGACGCGCCGCTCCCTGCGCGATCGCGACGATGTCCTCGATGGCCAGCCGGCCTGCGTCGAAGCGAACGGCCGGCGTGCTCATTCGCTGGGCAGGAGCGATCGCAGGCGATCCGGCAGCGGCCTGGACTTCTCGGCCTTGAAGTCGATCCACACCACTTTCGCGCCGCCTTCGGCGTGCAGCGCGCCGGCCTGCCCGTCCGGACCGACCAGCCGGATCTCGTGCGTGACCTCGATGCTCGAGCGGCCCGGCGGACCGACCCAGGTGCTGACTTCGATCTCGCCCGGATAGGTCAGCTGCTTGAGAAAACTGCAGTAGGCGTTGACGACGACCGGGCCTTCGTTCGAGGCGGCCGGGTCGGGCAGCGCCCCGCTTTGCTCCAGCCACGCGATGCGGGCCGATTCGATGTAGCGGAAATAGACGGTGTTGTTGACGTGCCCCATCGCAGCCATGTCGCCCCAGCGGATGGGGATCCTCATGGAATGTACAAACTTCTTGCTGCTCATTGCTTCCTTTGTTGCTCGTTCTTGATTACTGCGCCGTCATGCCGTCGTCGGCCGTGATGACGGCGCCATTGATGAAGTGGGCCTCGTCCGCCGCCAGCAGCAGCAGGAGTCCGTCGAGGTCTTCCGGCCTGCCGGTGCGCTTGCGCGGCAGCATGTCGATCAGCTTGCGGCCCTGCTCGGTGTCGAAATAATCCTCGTTCATCTCGGTCGAGATGTAGCCGGGGCAGATGGCGTTGACGTTGATGCCGTAGCGGCCCCACTCCACCGCCATCGCCTTGGTCATCTGCACCACGCCGGCCTTGCTCATGCAGTACACGCCGATCTGCGGCAGCACGCGCAATCCGGCCACCGAGGCGATGTTGACGATGCGGTGCTGCTTGCGCGGGTCGCCCTTGGCGCGCTGGATCATGCGCTTGGCGGTCTGCTGCGCGACGAAAAAGGCGCCGCGCAGGTTGGTGTCCATGATGTAGTTGTAATCGTCCTCGGTCACGTCCAGCAGGCGCTGGGTGCTCGAGACGCCCGAGTTGTTCACCAGGATGTCGATCGGGCCGGCTTCGGTCTCGGCGTGCGCGATGGCCGACTTGATCGATGCCAGGTCGGTCACGTCCAGGCGCACCACGTGGGCGGCGCCGCCGTCGGCCTCGATCTCGGCGCGCAGTTCCTTGAGCCGCTCGACCCGGCGCGAGGCCAGCACCACCTGGGCGCCGGCGCCGGCCAGCGCCTTGGCGAAACGGGCGCCCAGGCCGCTCGAGGCGCCGGTGACCATGGCGATTTTTCCTTCGTAATTGACTTCGATGCCCACGCGGCTCCCCTTCTTTGTCTAATTGCGAAGGCATCATGATTACACAAATCATCAGTATTAGATTGCCGCATCTAATAATGTCCGTAAAATGGCGCCCAACGTTGCAATCGGCAGTAAAAAAGTGCACACTCGTGCTTAAATTTTTCATTCTTATTAAAACAATCATATGACTGAGCCAACCAACATCCTCGAACAATACGGACCGCGTGAAGCCATGGAGTACGACGTGGTCATCGTCGGTGGCGGTCCCGCGGGCCTGTCGGCGGCGATCCGCCTCAAGCAGCTGGCGGCAGAGAAGGGACAAGAGGTCTCGGTCTGCGTGCTCGAGAAAGGCGGCGAACTGGGCGCGCACATCCTGTCCGGCGCGGTGATGGACCCGATCGCCCTGAACGAGCTGATCCCGGACTGGAAGGAAAAAGGCGCGCCGCTCAACACCCCGGTGACCGAGGACCAGGTGCTGTTCCTGACCGAGAAGAAGGCGATCAAGACGCCGAACTTCATGGTCCCGAAGATGCTGACCAACCACGGCAACTACGTGATTTCGCTGGCCAACGTCACCCGCTGGCTGGGCCAGCAGGCGGAAAGCCTGGGCGTCGAGATCTTCCCGGGCTTCCCGGCCGCCGAAGTGCTGTACAACGAGGACGGCTCGGTCAAGGGCGTAGCCACCGGTAACATGGGCGTCAAGCGCGACGGCGAGCCGGGCGCCGACTTCCAGCTCGGCATGGAGCTGCACGCCAAGTACACCTTGTTCGCGGAAGGCTCGCGCGGCCACCTCGGCAGGCAGCTGATGGCCAAGTATGATCTGAACAAGGGCAAGGATCCGCAGACCTACGGCATCGGCATCAAGGAACTGTGGGAGATCGACCCCGCCAAGCACAAGCCGGGCCTGGTGATCCACACCGCCGGCTGGCCGCTCGACAACGACACCTATGGCGGCTCCTTCCTGTATCACCTGGAGAACAACCAGGTGGCGGTCGGCTTCGTGGTGGGCCTGGCCTACCAGAACCCCTACCTGTCGCCCTACGAGGAATTCCAGCGTTATAAAACCCATCCGTCGATCCGTCACTTCTTCGAAGGCGGCAAGCGCATCTCCTACGGCGCGCGCGCCATCACCGCCGGCGGCCTGCAGTCCCTGCCCAAGACCGTGTTCCCGGGCGGCGCCCTGATCGGCTGCGACGCCGGCTTCCTCAACACCAGCCGCATCAAGGGCAGCCACGCCGCGATCAAGACCGGCATGCTGGCCGCGGAAAGCGCGTTTGCCGCGCTGGGCGAAGGCCGCCAGCACGACGAGCTGGCCTCCTACCCGGCAGCGTTCGAGAAGAGCTGGCTGCACGAGGAACTGCACGTCGCGCGCAACTTCAAGCCGTGGATGAGCAAGGGCCTGTACATCGGCACCATCATGACCGGCATCGACCAGATGGTCTTCCGCGGCAAGGCGCCCTGGACGCTGCACCACCAGCATGCCGACCACGAATGCCTCAAGCCGGCATCGCAGTTCCAGCCGATCGCGTATCCGAAGCCGGACAGCAAGCTGACCTTCGACCGCCTGTCCTCGGTGTTCATCTCGAACACCAACCACGCCGAAGACCAGCCGGTGCACCTGACGCTGAAGAACCCGAACATCCCGGTCGAGGTCAACCTGGCCAAGTACGCAGGCCCGGAACAGCGTTACTGCCCGGCCGGCGTGTACGAATTCGTCAAGAACGACGCTGGCCAGGAGCGCCTGCAGATCAACGCGCAGAACTGCGTGCACTGCAAGACCTGCGACATCAAGGACCCGACCCAGAACATCGTCTGGGTGACGCCGGAAGGCGGCGGCGGCCCGAACTACCCGAACATGTGATCGGGATGCGGACCGCGACATCGCGGCTGCGCGCCGCCGCCCTGGCCTGCGCGCTGGCCCTCCCCCTGGCCGCGCAAGCGGCCGACGAAGGCGTCAAGCGTGCCGCCCTGCTCGACCATGGCTGGTGGATCGACGCCGACATCACCTACCTGAGCGCGAGCGGCCAGGACCTCAAGCTCGACGTCTACCTTCCGGTGAAGAAGAGCGGCAAGCCGCTGCCCGTGGTGATGTACTTCCACGGCGGCGGCTGGGTGGCCGGCCGGCGCGAGGGCGCGGCGCTGTCCGCCATGCCCTACATGGAGATGGGTTTCGCCTTCGTGAACGTGAGCTACCGGCTGGCGAAGGTGGCGCCCGCGCCGGCGGCGGTGGAGGACACGCTGTGCGCGCTGCAGTGGGTCGGGCGCAACGCGAAGAAGTACAACTTCGACCTGTCCAGGGTGGTGACCACGGGCGACTCGGCGGGCGGCCACCTGGCCCTTGCCACGGCCATGATCCCGGCCGATTCGCCGCTCACCCGCCAGTGCGCGGCCAACGAGCCCGCTTGGAGCGGGCCGTACCAGAACGCGGCGCCCAAGGTGGCGGCGGTCGTCAACTGGTACGGCATCACCGACGTCGCCGACATGCTGCAAGGCCCGAACGTGCGCTCGTACGCGGTGGCCTGGTTCGGCAGCATGCCGGAGCCCGGGCGCCAGGCGCTGGCGCGCGCGGTGTCGCCGCTCAGTCATGTGCGCGCGGGCGGACCGGCCGTGCTCACCATCCATGGCGATGCCGACCCGCTGGTGCCCTACGCGCACGGCGTGCGGCTGAAGGAGGCGCTCGACAAGGCAGGCGTGCGCAACGTCCTGCACACGATCAAGGGCGGCGGCCACGGCGGGTTCACGGCCGAGCAGCACGTCGGCGCGTATGGCGCGGCGCACGCCTTCCTGCGCGGGCTCGGCATCGCGCCCGCGCAGCCTTGACGCGCCCCTTCCCCGGTAATCGGCCTAAGATAGGGTTCTCACCATATCTGACGCAAGGAGCCGACCATGCCTGAAAACAAGGATACCGGGGACAGGAGCCTGAGCGACGTCCAGCTCGACGACTTCGACGTGAACCGCCAGCGCGAACGCCTCGAACGCAGCCGGCCGGGCAATCTCCAATCGGAGCAGCAACAAACTGCGCCGCAGTCCGGCGAGCGGAAGCCGGGCCAGGACAAGCCTTAGGCTCCTCCTTTTTTACTGATGACTTTGTACGGGCCGTCCTACGACGGCTCGTGCCCCATTCCGATTGTCGCCGCCTGCGAGGGGCTTATCATGGCCCCATCGACACTCGCACAAGGAGACTGGTATGGGTGAAAACAAAGGACATGGCGTCAAAGGGCCGCGCCACGACGATGACGTGGACGACCTGAGCATGAATAGCGCGAGCGGCACACCCGCCCAGGGCGGCCAGCAACAGTCCGGCAACATGCAATCGGGACAGCAGCAAGGCAATATGCAATCCGGGCAGCAGCAGGACAGCCGGCAGGGCCAGCGGGGCGGCAGCCAGCAATCGGGGCAGCAGCAACAAGGTAGCAAGCAATCGGGGCAGCAACAAGGGAGCCGGCAAAGCGGAGGGCAACACGCCTCCGGCGGCACCCCGGCCCTCGATGACCTGGGTTCGCGCCAGAGTGAATCCGCCGAGGATGCATCGCAGGCCTGGAGCCAGGACGACAGCAGCGACAGGCAGCGCGGCAATCGTTAACCCCGGACGCCAGCGGCGTCCTTGACCTCGCACGACGCGCAGCGACAAGCCAGGCTTGCCGCTGCGCGTTTGCATTCGGCTCCTCGATTTCCTCCCGACGATAGCGTCCGACCCGTCCTACGTCGCCTCGACCCCGACTCCGATTGCCGATGTCAGCAGGAAGGCTAAGATGGGGGCTCATCCATCTTCGACGAGGAGACGATCATGAACCAGCAGCCGAACCAGAAGCAATCCCAACCGGACAACTCGCAAACCGATCCGAGCAAGGACCTGGTGTCCGCGGCCGGCCAGGGCCAGCGCGAAGGCAACCAGCAGTCGGGCAGCCAGCAGTCCGGCCAGCAGCAGATGGGCCAACAGGGGAACCAGCAGCAAGGTAGCCAGCAGCAGGGGAACCAGCAGCAAGGTGGCGGCCAGCATGCTTCCGGCGGCACCCCGGCACTGGACGACCTGGACGGCCAGAACCAGGGTGAAAGCGCCCAGCAGGCCTCCGAGGCCTTCCGGCAGCAGGACGGGCAAGGCGGCAACCGCTAAGCGGCCGCCAAGCGCCGCGTGAAGACCGGCCGTCCGGTCAGCGCGCGGCGTGCGCGCGGTTCAGGCGCCGCTCCGCGCGGCGCTGGATCGCTTCGAAGAACAGGCTCAAGGCCCAGTAGATGCAGGCCGCCGCGAGATACAGCGGCAGCGGCTGGAAGCTCACCGCGATCACTTCCTTGGTCGCGAGCATCAGTTCAGTCACCGTGATCACCGATACCAGCGAGGTGTCCTTGATCAGGCTGATGAGCGTGTTGCTCATCGAGGGCACCGCGATGCGCAGCGCCTGCGGCATGACGATGTGGTGCAGGGTCTGCCAGTAGCCCAGGCCCAGGCTGAAGCTGGCGCGCCACTGCCCTTCGCTCACCGCGCGGATCGCGCCGCGCAGGCTTTCCGACAGGTAGGCGCCCGCGTTCAGCGACAGCGCCAGCACCCCCGCCGTCACCGGCGCGAACTCGATCCCGATGCTCGGCAATCCATAGTAGATCACGAAGATCTGCACCAAGAGCGGCGTGCCGCGCATCAGGCTCACGTACAGGCTGGCCGGCAGGCGCACGACGGCCCAGGGAGCGATGCGCATCAGCGCCACCGGCAGGCCGATCGCCAGCCCGCCGACCATCGAGGCCACCGCGAACATCAGGGTATAGCCGGCGCCCGTTAGCAGGGTCGGCGCCGCTTCGCGCAACAGCGCGACCAGGTCCACCATCTCCACCTAGGCCGTCCGCGCGCCGTTACTGCGCCGGGCGGCTGGCATCGGTGCCGAACCACTTGAGCGACAAGGCCTTGAGGCTGCCGTCGGCTGCGGCGTCCGCCAGGATCTTGTCGAGCGCCGCCTTGAATTGCGGATTGCCCTTGCGGAAGGGGATGCCCATGCGCTCGGGTGCGCCGACCCGCGCGCCGGCCTTGATCGGCAGTTGCGAATGCTTCAGCAGGTAGGCCACCATCAGGCTGTCGTTGAGGGCCGCGTCGATGCGCCCGAAGGCCAGGTCCTGCAGGTTCTCGGGGGCCGCCGGATAGCTCTTGACCTCGATGCCCGGCACCGCCTTGACCTGCTGCTCGAATACGCTGCCCTGCCCCACGCCGACCTTCTTGCCCTTCAGGTCCTTGAGGCTGGCGTAGCTGGCGCGGTCGTTCTTGCGCACGATGAGCTGCGGATAGGAATAGGTGTAGGGGCGCGAGAAATCGAAGGCCTGCTCGCGCCTGGCCGTGATGCCGACCTGGCTGACGATCACGTCGTACTTGCCGGCGGCCAGGCCGGCCAGGATCGCGGCCCACTCGGTGGTGACGAATTCGGGCTTGACGCCCAGCCTGGCGGCGACCAGGCGCGCGACGTCGACGTCGTAGCCGGACAGCTGGCCGGTCTTGGGGTCCTTGAAGTTGAAGGGCGGATAGGTGCCTTCCATCGCGATGCGCAGGGTGCCGCGCGCCTTCGCGTCCGCGAGCAGGTCGGCCGCCTGTGCCGGGGCCAGCGCCGACAAGCAGGCGCCCAGCGCCAGGCCAAGTAGGGCACGGCGTGCCACGGTCAATGAATGCTTGCCCATCAAATTCTCTCCATCCCTGTCGAGCTGACTTTATAACCGAAAGCGGTCCCGGCGGGAAGCGCCGGGACCTGTCAGAAGCGGCGGGCGCGCGCGCTGAACGGGTGGCCGACCACCAGGGTGGTGTTCAAGACCAGCGTGGACAGGCCGAGGATCAGCTGCACCAGGCGGTCGTCGGGCAGCACCCAGACCTGGCCGCGCGGCGGCTCGGCGCCGGTGGCGGCCTGGATGAGCGGCGCGATCCAATCGGCCTCGGGCTCGACGTCCAGGATCACGGCATCGCCCGTGGTCTGCATGTAGACATTGCCGCCTTCGGCCAGCGTGAAGCAGATGCCGACGCCGGTCTCGGTCGGCTTGACCAGTTCCTGCAGGGCGCGGTTGTGCTCGTCGATCCAGAGTTCGACGTCCTGCGGGGTTTCCAATGCGGTCCAGGGACGGGGGCGAAAGCGCGGCTGCGGGGTGGCGGGTGGCAGGTTCATGTGATGCGGGCAAAAGCGGAACGAGCCGTATTTTACGCCAGCCGGCCGACCAGGATCAGCGACACCGGTTTCGCTGTCTGCGGATGGAGCGGCTCGCGCATCTCGACCACGCGCAGGCCGTGCTCCTCGAACAGCGCGAGCCAACTCGAAACGGTGCGGAAGTACCAGGGCGCGGGATCGGTGAAGCTGCTGCTGAAACCGTCCCAACTGCCGTCGCGCCAGCCGTCCGCATAGGGCGCGTCGCCGCAGGCCATCAAGGGATGGACGGTCTGCACGATGAAGTGCCCGCCCGATCGCAGGTAGCTCGGGGCGGCGCGCAGCAGGCCGCGCACGGCCTCGTCGCCGATCAGCGAGAAATTGCAGATCGCCGCGTCGACTGCCAAGGGCAGGCCGCCGGCGGCGATCACTTCGTAGCTCAGCTGGCGGAACTCGCCGCCGCCGGCCTTCCTCGCCTGCTCGACCAGGCCGGCGCTGGCATCGACGCCGATCATCGCCACCTCGGGCAGGGCCCGCACCAGCCAACCTTCGCCGCAACCGAGATCGACGGCGCTGGCCGGCGCATAGGCGCGCACCGTGTCGACGATGGCGGCGTTGGTCACCAGCACGCGCGACGCGATTTCGCCGCCGCGCACGGCGGCGGTCCAGGGATCGGTGTTGCGCGACCAAGAATCGATGATCGATGCGTCGGTATGGGCAGTCATGCGGTCTCCTTTGTTTGCCCGCATTATCGCCGCTCCGGAAGGTTTTGCGAAAGATCAAGACCCGCGCACGATTGGATTTGACGTCAATACAAAATACGCATATATTTTTGCTTAGTGATTGGAAACGTTTCCATCTCCAGCCTCGACAGGATCATACGAGACCAACGCATGAAGTTGGCAAAACGGGGCGCGCCGTCCTGGCGTGTCTTTTTTCTTCGGAGTTAAATGAGGAGTCGAAGTGTACAAGCAGATTTCGAAACGTTTCCCGAATTGGAAAGCTTTCCAGTCCCTCTCCGCCGCCCTGCTGTTGGCAGCCGGCACCCAGGCGGCGGCCAGCGTCACCAATCCCGTCATCGGCCAGTTGCTGTGGTCCGAGGAATTCAACGGCACCAGCCTGAATACGGGGGTATGGACCGCCTCGGACGGCAATGGCTGCCAGATCAACCTGTGCGGCTACGGCAATGCCGAGCTGCAGTACTACAGCCCCAACAACCTCTCGATCGTCAACGTGCCCTTCGAATCCGGCACCCGCGCGCTGGCGATCCAGGCACGCAACCAGACTGTGGGCAGCAACGTGTTCACCTCCGGGAAGGTCGACACCAAGGGCAAGGTGCAGGTCCAGTACGGCATGATCGAAGTGCGCATGGCCACGCCCAACCTCGCCACCGGCCTGTGGCCGGCTGCCTGGATGCTGGGCGTGAGCCCGCAGACCTGGCCGCGCAACGGCGAGATCGACATCATGGAGATGGGCCACAAGGCCTCGGTGCGGGCGGCATCCGGCGCGCCCTCGGCGAACCACTTCACCGGCGCCAACGTCATCACCTACCAGCAGGCCGCCTGCGTGCCGGGCAACGAGAGCTGCGCCGCCTCCACCGCCTGGCAGACCAAGAACTGGTACGTCCCGGGCACCTCGCTGGCGAACCGCTTCGTCACCTACCGCCTGTACTGGGACGAGAGCCAGATGCGCTTCACGGTGGTCGACAACGGGGTCGAGCGCAACATGTACGACGCGCCGCTGCCGGTCAACTCGAGCGCCCTGCAGGCGCCCTTCTACCTGCTGCTGAACCTCGCGGTCGGCGGCAACTTCACCGACGCGGCCGCACCTAACCAGGTGACGGCGCCGCTGCCCGGCACCATGTACGTCGATTATGTGCGCGTCTACCAGCTCGACGGCAAGGGCCAGGTCAAGCTCGGCAACCAGACCGTGCCCGAGGTGGCCGGCAAGTTCGGCGTGTTCACCGACACGACCGCCGTCAACAGCAAGCTGGTGGCGGGCACGAGTTCCGACATCTTCCTGTGGAACGCCGCCTCGAGCGGCGCCGGCAATACCGCGCCCTACGAGGGCGGCAACGTGATCGCCTGGAACTACACGGCCCCCGGCCAGTGGTTCGGGGGCGGCGTGCAGGCGCGCCAGGCGCGCGACCTGTCGAACTACCGCAACGGAACGATGCGCTTCCGCATCAAGATCCCGGCCAACGTGTCCTTCAACATCGGCGTGGGCGACACCTACACCAACCAGAACTGGGTCAACTTCCCGGCCAACACCACGACCCACGGGCTGGTGCGCAATGGCGAGTGGGCGCAAGGATCGATCCCGGTGTCGACCCTGCTCGGCAGCAAGGTGGCGGCCCAGTCCCTGCTCGACGTGTTCATGATCTCGAGCGACGCCAACCGTTTGCCGGCCGCGGGCTTCCAGTTCGCGATCGACGACATCGTCTGGGATTCCGGCACCGCCACCACCCCGCCGCCGACCACGCCGACCGGCCCGACCTGGGTGAACCAGCCGTCCGCCACGACGCTGCAGTTCAACACCAACACCGGCAGTTGGGCGGACGTGCATTACATCGTCAACAACGGCGCCCAGCAGAACGTGCGCATGCGCCTGGACGGCACGACCAACAGCTACATCGCCGGCGGCCTGAAGATCGGTGACGTGGTGCGCTACAACTTCACCTACTGGGATACGGCGCGCAACTACGCGGTGGATACCGCGTGGCAGAGTCATACGATGAAGTAGGCGGCTTTCCGGTCCGCGCCCGGCGCGGACCGGTTGGCCCTCACCGGACCTCGAGGGTCGCCAGCCGGGCCGTGACCCGGCCGCCGTCGACCAGCAGTTCGCCGACCGAGATCGGCAAGCTGAATCGGCGCCGTCCGGCACTACCCGGGTTCACGTACAGCACGCCGCCGCGTTCGCTGCACAGCGGCTTGTGCGAGTGGCCCGACACGACCACCCGCATGCCCTCGCCAGCCGGGTCGAGCGGCAATTCCTTGAGGTCGTGGATGACGTAGATGGCGACCTGCCCGAGCCGCAGGACGGCGGTCTCGGGGATCTCGCGCGCCCAGGGGCCGCGGTCGTTGTTGCCGCGCACGACTGTCAGCGGCGCGATCGCCGCCAGCGGTGGCAGGATGTCGGGGCCGGTGATGTCCCCGGCATGGATGATGTGGTCGCTGCCCCGGAGGAAGTCGAGCGCCTCCGGGCGCAGCAGGCCGTGGGTGTCGGAAATCAGCCCGACGCGCATGCCGGTCAGGCCGAGCGCCTGCTGCCGGCCATCTTGGCAGTGGTATAGATCGCGTACAGCGCCGCCAGGCCCACTACCACGTAGACGATGCGGGTCGCCGGACTGCCCGGGCCGAAGATGGTGGCGACCATGTCGACGTCGAACAGGCCGACCATCGCCCAGTTCAGGCCGCCGACGATCAACAGGGCCATCGCCAGGTAGTCGAGCGCGGACATGGCGGAACGCCCGTGCGTGCGCATGGAAGTGCGCCGTTCGCCCATCGTCCTGCGGTCCATGGTGGGAGTGTTCATCGTTGCCATCATTGCCTCCTTGAAAAAGCGACATGAAGTGGCCAGGACGCCCTGCCCTGGCTTTGACAACGCATACTAGCTGAAGTTCGACGCCGCGGACGCACCGGTCGGAAGCGGCCCGCTCAGCCCTTCCAGGTACGCTTCAGTCCGGTATCGGCGTGGATCCAGCCGCCCCGAGGGCCGGAGCGGTAGTAATAACCGACGCCGCCCTGGCGGAAGCTACGGATCAGGCCCCCGAGCACTTCCTCGCTCAGGCTGGCGATCCGGATGTCCGCCGCCTTGCCCACCGTGTGCAGCGACCTGCGCGCGGCCGGGACGCCCTCCTCGACCAGGCGCCTGTTCGATGCTTCGGTGCGGTAGCCGGACAGGATCTCGAGCGGCTGGGTCATGCCGTAGCGGGCGATGAAGGCCTGGGTGCCCCACAGGATCTCGAACAGCTTGGGATCGATCGGCGCCGACGCGCGGCCATTGACGTCGCGCAGGATGTGGCACAACTCCTGGTAGGCCGAGTCGATGATCTCGCCGTCCTTCCAGTACAGCACCTTGCAGCGCTCGCCGCTTTGCGGGCGCACCAGCGACAGGGTACGCGGCTTGATCCAGAAATCGATGTCCAGCAACTGAGCATCGAACAGGTCGGGTGGTGGTTCCAGGTCGGTGGCCTGGGCCGCGAGCGCGGCCGGGGCAAGCAGTGGGGAACCGAGGGCGCCCAGCGCGCATAGCCGGGCACTTTGCTGCAGAAAATCTCTACGTGAAGCCATAACAAGCGAACTCAGCCAAAAATCGAAGCGCTTACTATATCGCAAGCTTCTCCCGGACAAAAGAAGAGTTCGTCAAGATTCTTGCAGCAAGCACAAGCTTCAGATGGCACGCGCCACCCAGGCGATCAGCATGGCGGATGGCACCAGCAGTGCTGTGCGAGGAGCGTATCGGCCAGCCGGCTGGCGACCAGCCACGCGATCGCCTTGCTGAACTGCTGCGCTCCGCTGACCTTGCCCTCGATGACGTTCGTCGGTCATGCCGGACATAGGGGTCGATGAAAATTGCCGCGACGGCAGATCCCAGGCTGGACCGGATGCTCAGCCGTTGCAGTTGCAAAAGCGCTTGCGCGCCGCGCCGCCCGGACCGGCGTCACAGGCCGCGTCGAGCTGCTTCCACAGCAGGTCGCATTCGAGGCCCCAGCAGGACTTGTCCTTGCCGGCGTTGACATAGCCCTGGCGCTCGAAGAAGGCGCTCGCGCTCGCAGGGCTGTGCAGGTGCAGCTTCGTGATGCTCCAGGCGCGCGCCTGTTCCTCGGCGCCGCCGATCAGGGCGCGGCCGACGCCACAACGCAAGGCTTCCGGCGCCACGTAGCACAGCGCAAGCTTGCCGGCCTGGGTCAACAGGCACAGGCCGAGCAGCTCGCCGTCGCGTTCGGCGACCAGCGCATGGTTGCTGGGGTTGGCGAACCAGGTGGCGACGTTGGCGGCAGTCTTGTTGCCGAGCCAGGCTTCCAGCACGGCCGGCTGGTCCTGGTGGTCGGCCCGGCAACCGACTTCGATCGAGCGGCGCAGCAGGGCGCAGGCCGCAGGCGCATCACCGGGTACGGCCTTGCGAATGTCAAAACGCGTGGACATCAAACATCACTATGCATAAAAAACGATCAGACCGCGCTTGTGGCGCAATGGCTGGGCACGACTATACACCGAAAGCCCCCGACCTTGCTGCGGTCATCCGTATCGCCGGCGACGCCGCGCAAGGCCGGACACTGTCTAAGCATATGACGAAACTATTGTTCCGTATTTTGAGCAAGCGATGGATGATGCATGCTGTCACCACAAGATTCCGAAAAGCGAGACCCCACATGACCCTGACCTCCCCGCTCCGCCGCCTGATCCTGGCCCTGTCGCTGGGCGCCGCGCTGCCGCTGTCGGCCAGCGCCGCCACGACCGAGCTGCTGAACGTTTCCTACGACGTGGCGCGCGAGCTGTACAAGGACATCAACCCGGCCTTCATCTCAGCCTACAAGCAACAGACCGGCCAGACGGTCAGCATCAAGCAGTCGCACGGCGGCTCGAGCAAGCAGGCGCGCGCCGTCGCCGACGGCCTGGAAGCCTCGGTCGTCACGATGAACCAGGCCAACGACATCGACATGCTGGCCGACCGCGGCCTGGTGGCGAAGGACTGGGCCAAGAAATTCCCGAACAATGCGGCGCCCTACTACTCGACCATGGTGTATCTGGTGCGCAAGGGCAACCCGAAGAAGATCCGCAACTGGGAAGACCTGGCGCGCCCGGGCGTGCAGGTGATCATCCCGAACCCGAAGACCGCCGGCAACGGCCGCTATACCTACCTGGCGGCCTGGGGCTCGGTGCTGAAGAAGGGCGGCAACGAAGCGCAGGCGCGCGAGCTGGTCGCCCGCATCTTCAAGAACGTGCCGATCCTCGACGCTGGCGGGCGCGCCGCCACCACCACCTTCACCCAGCGCCAGATCGGCGACGTCCTGGTGACCTTCGAGAACGAAGTGAGCATGGTGCGCAAGGAATTCGGCAACGACTTCGAGGTGGTCTACCCGAGCTCCTCGATCCTGGCCGAGTCGCCGGTGGCCGTGGTCGACAAGGTGGTCGACCGCCGCAATCAGCGCAAGGAAGCGACCGCCTACCTGAACTTCCTGTACTCGCCGGCCGGCCAGGAAATCGGCGCCAAGCACTACCTGCGCGTGCGTTCGGATGCCGTGATGAAGAAATATGCCGCCAACTACAAGCCGATCCAGCTGTTCACGGTGGACGAGCTGTTCGGCGGCTGGCGCAAGGCCCAGGAAGTCCACTTCAACGACGGCGGCGAGTTCGACAAGATCTACCAGTCGAAGTAAGCCACCCCGCTCCGGCCCGCTTGCGGGCGCCTGACGAAGCCCTGCCCGCGTGCAGGGCTTCGTCGTTTGCGGCGATCGCCGCACACTGCGACTCGGCCGGAACATGCGCCGGTTCTGGCGTGGGTCATGGACGCTGTGTTAAGTGAAGGGTTAAACTGCAACTAATTCCGGTTCACAAGGCCATTTTTGCTTGTGTGCCATAGACATGCATCATGCTTGATGCTATCTTCCAACTCCTGTAGTTGCCCTACAGCTAGATTGTTGACTGCGCGCTCCCACTGCCGCGTTTTCCCGCTCAACACAACCTATTCCTGCACCCGACAATGTTCAAAAAATTGTTTGCCACCGCATTGTTGTCGTTTTCGGCTGCGGCTTTCGCCGTGCCTTTCGGCTCGCAATCGGTGCTCGTGGTAGAAGACGACACCGGCAAGATTTTGCTGGAAAAGAACGCGGACCGCGTCGCCCCGATCGCCTCGCTCACCAAGCTGATGACTGCCATGGTCGTGCTCGACGCCAAGCAGGATCTGGACGAGCTGATCGAGATCGACCGCAGCGACGTCGACACCTTCAAGTACAGCAGCTCGCGGGTCCCGGTCGGCGCCCTGATCTCGCGCCGCGACGTGCTGCAACTGGCCCTGATGTCGTCCGACAACCGCGCAGCCCATGCGCTGGCACGCACCTATCCGGGCGGCCTGCCGGGCTTCAAGGCCGCGGTGCGCCAGAAGATCGCCGCGCTGGGCATGACCCAGACCGTGATCGAGGAGCCGACCGGCCTGTCGCCGCACAACCGCTCGACCGCGGGCGACCTGGTCAAGATGGCGGCGGCATCGAGCAAGTATCCCGAGATCACGCGCATGTCGACCGAGTCGAAGGAACTGATCAACATCAACGGCCGCGAAGTCGAATACCGCAATACCAACCGCCTGGTCGGCGCCAAAGGCTGGGACATCGGCCTGTCGAAGACCGGCTACATCAATGAAGCCGGCCGCTGCCTGATCATGAACATCAAGGCCGGCGGCAAGAACGCCACGATGGTGCTGCTCAATGCCAGCGCCTCGTCGGCACGCATCCTGGACGCGCTCAACATCCGCCGCTTCATCACCGGCGATGAGCCGGTGAGCATGGCCAAGGCCACGAACCGCGCGCCGCGCTACAAGGCGGCGTCCAGCCGCGCCGGCGTCAAGGCCAGCGCCGGCAAATCGCGCGCCAAGGCGGCGGCCGGCAAGGGCAAGGTCAAGGCGGTCAAGAAGCGCGGCAAGGTGAAGGTGGTGCCGAAGCGCCGCAAGAAGTGACCGGCGCGCTGCGCTGCGCACAGACGGAGGGGGCCAGGCTCCCGGCGGGGGCCTGCGGGCCCCTTTTTTCGTTCGCGCGGTCTCAGTGGGTGCGCTGGGCCAGCTCGGGCTGGGCGGGCGGCGCCACGGTATCCCACAGTGCGCCGCTCAGCTGCTGCACCAGGTCGTCGGTATACGCGGCCGGCGGCGACTGCATCGCCACCACCCGCCAGGCCTTGCCGTCGACCTCGACGATGCGCAGCTGCACCCGCTCCGGGCCCTTCTTGTGCATGCCCCTGCCGACCCAGGAATGTCGGCCGCGGAATTCGGCGAAGTAGCTGTCGGCCAGTTCGAAGCGGTCGGCCAGCCGGTCGGCCAGCACCTGGGCATCCTGGCGCAAGGCCCCGCCGCCGCTGTCCTCGTGCGCGAACAGGACCGCGGCGCGGCCGCTGTGCTGGGTGAACAGGTGCTGCACGCTGCCGTTCGCCCCGGCGCGCACCTCGAGTTTCCATTGCGGCCCGATGCGCGCCATGCGTCCGGTCACCGGGTTGGTCCAGGCCACCGGCGGCGCCTCCTCCATCGCGCTGGCCTCGCGGCTGTCCTGGCGGTCGACGCCGTCGAGGATCAGGATGGCGCTGAACAGGCTGACAAAAGCGGTACCGAACACGCCCCTGGCCAGCCAACCGGTGGCGCCGGCACTGACCAGGAAGTCGTCCTTGTCGTAGCTGGCCTGCATGCCCTTGCGCAGCCGCAGGCCCTGGCGCGCCATGGTCACCAGGCTGATGAGCGGCAGGCCGAGGGCGAGGCCGTCGCGCCAGAGCTTGAAGTTGCGCCTGGCCAGTTCCCGGAAGCCGGGCGCATGCCCGTCGCTCGTGATCAGGCGCAGTCCCAGCAGCGCCTTGCCCGGCGTATTGCCAGCCAGGGACTGCAGGGCCGCGTCGAACAGCAGGGCGCCGGGGATGCAGGCCAGGCCGAACAGCTTCCAGCCGAAGGGGGTCTCCAACCAGCGCAGGAAAGCCGGGAATGCCTGGCCGAGGACGGTGCCGAGCACGAGGGCCACCAGCGCGGTCTGCCACCAGACGTCGAAGCTGCGGGCGAACCAGCGCGCCCAGGGCCCGGCCAGCGGGAAGGCCGGCAGTTCGAAGGGCGCGACAGCCGGGCGCACCACCCTGCCCGGGCTGGAACGGAACAATACCGTCGGTTGGTCGAGTGGCTGCATGCTTGCGCCAGGCGTGGTGGACGCCTTCCGGTCAGAAGTAGATGCTTGGTTAAGGAAAAATTACACGAAAAATGCTGCCCAGTCTTTGTTCTTGTACGTCGGTAAGACCACGCAATCACGGTCGAGTTCGACGAAACGGGCCGGGTCGCACGCCATCCTTGGCCTTCGTCAAAGCCGTCGTCGCGCCTTCGCGACACGGCGAGCTTGCATTCCGGTTCAGCGCGAGGTGGGCGCGATCATGCCGCGCAGGCCGCTGGTGCGGTGGGTGCGCTCGGCGATGGCCTCGAACAGCACGCTGCCGGGCGGCGATACCAGCGTGAACATCTCGCTGGCGCGGGTGATGCCGGTATAGACCAGCTCACGGGTGAGGACGGCGCCGCGCTCGCGCGGCAGCGCCAGCACGGTATGGCGGAATTCCGAGCCCTGCGACTTGTGGACGGTCATGGCGAACGCCGTCTCGACGTTGCGCAGGCGGGTTGCCAGCACGCTGCGCACCGTGTCGCCTTCGAGGAAGTACACGCGCAGGGCGCCGGGGCGCGCCGGATCGGGCAGCGTGACGCCGATGTCGCCGTTGTAGACGTTGGTCGCATAGTCGTTGCGGGTGACCATCACGGGGCGGCCGACATACCACTCGCCGTTCGGGCGCAGCAGCCCAGCCTGGGCCAGGCGCGCCGCCACCGCATCGTTCAGGCCGGCGACGCCCCACTCGCCGTCGCGCACGGCGCACAGGATGCGGAAGGACTCGAAACGCTGCAGGACCTGGCGCACCCATTCTTCATGATTCGTGTTCAATCCGGCCCTGGGGCCGGTATTCAACACGTCCAGGTAAGAACCGTAGCCCGACTGCGCCAGTTGCAGCACCTGCTGCTGCTGGGCATTCTCGATCCAGCGTACGCCGCCCCCGTCTACCGTACCGGCGCGCAGCACGGCTTCGGCGCCGACCGCGTCTCCGGCGTTCACCGCCAGCGCCAGCCGGCCGATCGGTCCGCCGAAGCGGCGGCTGTGGCGCAGCATCACGGTCTGCTGGGCCAGCGCGCCGGCGTCGCCCAGGAATTCGCCCGGCAATGCCTCGCCGCTGGCAGCCGCCACGTAATCGCGGGTGGCATCGGTGTAGCCGCCGGCGCCGGCGTTGTGGCACAGGTCGCCGAGCACGGCGCCCGCCTCCACCGACGCCAGTTGGTCCTTGTCGCCCAGCAGGACCAGGGTCGCGCTGGGCGGCAGCGCATCGAGTAGCGCGGCCATCATCTCCAGGTGCACCATCGAGGCTTCGTCGACGATCAGGACGTCGACGTCGAGCGGGTTGCCGCGGTGGTGGGCAAAGGCACGGGTATCGGGCCGCGCGCCCAGCAGGCTGTGCAGCGTACGGGCGGCGCCCATGCGCAGCGTCAGTTCGCGCAGCGGCAGTTGCGCGCCGACCTTGTCGGCCAGCTCGTTCAGGGCCTTGTCGATCGACTGCTTCAGGCGCGCCGCCGCCTTGCCGGTCGGCGCGGCCAGGGCGATCCGCTGGCTGTGCGCTTGCGGCGCGGTGGCGAACAGCAGCGCCAGCAGGCGCGCCACGGTATAGGTCTTGCCGGTGCCGGGGCCGCCGGTGATGATCGCAACCGAACCGCGCAGGGCGATCGCGCAGGCCAGCTTCTGCCAGTCCGGCCCATCGGCGGCGCGCTGGGAAGCGAACAGCAGGTCCAGCCAGCGGCGCACCGCTTCCTGATCGACCTCGCGCCTGCGCGTCGCGCGCTCGCGCACGGCCTGGGCCACCAGCATCTCGTCGCGCCAGTAGCGGCGCAGGTACAGGCGGTCGCCGTCGAGCACCAGCGGCTGGTCGTAGTCGAAGGCGCTGACGTCCCATACCTGCTGGCAGCCGGCGAGCACCTGGGCCCAGCCCTGGGCGCTCCTCGGCAAGGGTCCGGCGGCGCGCGCTAGAAGCTTCCACTGCTCGTCCTCCCAGCCGAGCAGCGCCGCCGGGCCGGCCGCCAGGTCGGCTAGCTGCAGGCAGCTATGGCCCTGCCCTTCGAGCTCGGACAGCACGCTCGAGGCCAGCACCAGCGCGGGCGGCGCCGGCCTTCCGCCGGCCAGCGAGGCCACGAAGCGGGCGAAGGCATAGGACAGGCGGCGCAGCTCGCCGGCTTCGCTCAGGCGCGCCAGCTCGCTCCACAGCAGGTCGATGTCGGCTTCATGCTTGGCCATGGCTATCCTTATCCAGCAATGCTTCCAGTCCGGCCAAGAGTTCCATGTCCGGGCCCAGCACGCAGCAGCCGCGCGTGTCGGCGTTCGCGATACCGCGCAGGAACAGGAACACGGCCCCGCCCAGCTGGCGGCGCGGCTCGTAGGCATCGCCCAGGCGGCTCCTCAAGAGCCGGTGCAGCGCCAGCATGTAGATCGTGGCCTGGATGTCGTAGCGGTGCTCCGCCATGCCCAGTTCCATCGCCGCCTGGGTATAGGCGGCGTCGCCCGGCCCCAGCGCATTGGTCTTGTAGTCGAGTACCCAGTAGCGGCCCCCGTGCTCGAACACCAGGTCGGCGAAGCCCTTGAGCATGCCATGCAGCACCCGCTCCGGCAGGACCGGACGGTCCAGGCCCTTCATGATGCGCGCGCGGCACAGGCGGTCCAGTTTCGCCACGTCGAGGCGCTCGCTGGGGAACCAGAATTCCAGTTCCGGCACCGGATCGCGAATATCGGCCAGGGCCGCGCCCAGCGGCGGCAACTCGGTCGTCACCACCGCGTGCAGCCAGGCCTGCGCGTCCTCCTGGCGGTGGCCCCAGCCGGCGCGCTCGATGCGCTGGCTAAGCCTCAGCATGAAGTCCGGCTCGTTGGCGCGGTGGAAACCTTCGCCCGCCATCCATTCGAGCTGCTCGTGCATGAAGTTGCCCGGCACCGAGCCGCGCGGGAAGCGGTGCCAGGGCGCGTCCTCGATGCGCGGCGGCGTCGCCACCTGCGGTTCTTCCTCGAGCAGGGTCTCTTCCTGGGCGCGCATCGGCGCCGGCGCCGGCGCCGGGGCAGCGACCGCCATGGCCTGGCGCCCCAGCGCGGTGGCAGAACCGATCGACCAGTCGCGTTCGAAGCGGGCTTCATAGCGTGGCGCCCCCAGGAGCTCCGGATGCACTTCCTCGCGCGCCAGCAGGGTGCGGTTGCCGGCGTCCGGCAAGTGATGCAGCGCGATGCAATCGAGCTTGCCGCACAGGCGCTCGAGATGCTCGTGCATCGTCTCGGCCGGCACCTGTTCGCCGCCGGCCATCAGGTAGCCGAGCGCCGAGTGGTGCAGGCGATTGCTTTCACCCTTGGCGCTGCTGTCGACGGGGGCCACGCCCAGCCACAGGAAATGGCGCGCGCGGGTCAGGGCCACGTACAGCAGGCGCAGGTCTTCCTCGATGCGCGCACGTTCCACCGCTTCAAGCGCCGCGCCGCCGCGCGCCAGGTCGAGGCGGCGTACGCCGTCGTCCCCGACGAACTCGAAGAAGGCGGCGCGGTCGCGCTTGGTGCGGCGCGCCGCGACCGCGAACGGCAGGTAGACCAGCGAGTATTCGAGTCCCTTCGACTTGTGGACCGTGACCACCTTCACCAGTTCGGCGTCGCTCTCCAGGCGCAGGATGCGCTCATCGTTGCCCTCGCCGACGCCTTCGATCTGTTCAGCCAGCCAGCGGATCAGCGCCTGCTCGCCCTCGAGCTGGCCGCTGGCTTCCTGCAGCAGTTCAGCCAGGTGCAGCAGGTTGGTCAGGCGCCGCTCGCCGCCCGGCTGGCGCAGCAGGCGCGCCGGCAGCCCGAGTTCGTGGACGAAACGCCGCAGCATCGCCAGCACGCCCTGCCGCTGCCAGGTTCCGTGCAGGGCCTTGAGCTGCTCGACGCGCGCCTCCCAGGCCACTTCGTTGGCCGACAGGCGCGCCAGTTCCGACAGCGGCAGCCCCGCCGTGCGGGTCGCGAAGGCGGCGCGCGCCAGGGTGCCGTCGAGCGGACTGGCCACCGCGTACAGCCAGCGCAGGACGTCGCCCGCCTCTTCGCTGTCGACCACCGAATCGCGGTCGGACAGGTAGACGCTCGCCACCTGGCGCTCCATCAAGGCGCGCCGCACCGCGCTCGCCTCGTTGCGGTCGCGCACCAGGATCGCGATATCGGCCGGGATCAGGCGGCGGAAACGTTCGCCATCGCGAAAGCCCACCGCCTCGTCGCCCAGCAGGCCGACGATGTGCTCGGCGCAATGCTGCGCAAAGTAGTCGAGCCAGGCATCCTTCTTCATCGGGCCGGCGCAGCACATCATCATGGCCGGGATGGCGCCGGCGGCGCCGACCAGGCGTTCCGGCCGTCCATGCGCCGCCACCGCTTCGAAGGGCAAGGGATTGTCCCCGCCCTTGCGGAACCGGAATGCGCCTTCCGGATAGCCCGGTTGCCCGCCCTGCCCCTCGGCATGGAGGAACAGGCGGTTCACCGCTTCCACCACCGCGGTGGCGGAGCGGTAGTTGGTGCCGAGCTGGTAGTGGCGTCCCGCGGTCGCGCGCCGCGCCGCCAGGTAGCTGTGGATGTCGGCGCCGCGGAAGGCGTAGATCGACTGCTTGGGGTCGCCGATCAGGAGCAGTCCGTGCTCCGGATCGTTGTCGGCCACCCGGTAAAGCAGGTCGAAGATGCGATACTGGTCGGGCGAGGTGTCCTGGAACTCGTCCACCATCGCCACCGGGAACTGCAGCAGGATCCGCTTGCGCAGGGCCTCGCCGTTCGGTCCTTCGAGCACCCCCTTGAGACGCTCGATCATGTCGGCGAAGCCGACCTGTCGGTTGCGCAGCTTCAGTTCGCGCATGCGCAGCGCGATATGGTGGGCCGCATGGCGGCGCAGCGCGTGCGCCACCGGCGCCAGCGCGGCTAGCGCAGCCTGCAGCGCTTCGGTATGGGCGAAGCAATCCGGCACGGTGGTGCTGAATCCGCCGACGAAGGTCTCTTCGATACCCGCAACACACAGGCGCTCCCAGCCCTTGGCCAGGTCCGGCGCCAGCACCAGGGGATCGGCGGCCCAGGCGCGCAGCTTGCCGCACCAGCCGGACACCCAGTTGGACTTCAGCTTCTGGCCGTCCAGACGCTTCGGCTTGGCCGCCATCTGCTCGGCGATCCATTGTTCCATCTGGTCGGCGCGCTCGGCCCAGCCTTCCTTCAGGCGCGCCAGTGCGGCGCGCCAGGCCGCTTCCTCGCGCGCCACCAGCACGCCGAGCGGCTCCTGCGCGCATTCGCCCAGCAGGTGGGTGCGCCGGGCCAGTTCATGCACGTCGAGCTTGAGCGCGCCGACGTCCTTCCAGCAGCCGCGCACCGTCTCCAGTGCGGCGGCGCCGAGCGGATAGACATGCTGGCGCCAGTAGTCGTGCGCGGCGTCCTCGAACAGGGTGCGCTCGTCGCTGATCACCTCTTCGTCGAACAGGCTGCCGCTGTCGAAGGCGTGCTCGCGCAGCATGCGCTGGCACCAGCCGTCGATGGTGAAGATCGCCGCCTCGTCCATCGTCTCGGCCGCCAGCACCAGGCGGTGCGCCGCCACCTTGCGCTCGGCCTCGTCCGGATAGGACGCGGCGAGCGCGCGCAGGTAGGGATCGTCGATGGCCAGCTGGCCGCGGAAATAGGCCGCGGCCTCGACCAGGCGCTCGCGCACCCGGTTGGACAGTTCGCGCGTGGCGGCGCGGGTGAATGTCATCACCAGGATCTCGGCCGGCAGCAGCGGGCGCACGAAAGCGCTCCGGCCGTTCTCGCCGCCGTGGCCCAGCACCAGGCGCAGGTAGAGCGCGGCGATGGTCCAGGTCTTGCCGGTGCCGGCCGAGGCCTCGATCAGGCGCGAGCCGTGCAGCGGGAAAGTCATGGGGTCGAGGCGCTGGCTCATGTCTTGCCTCCGCCCAGCGCGACCACGCTGAGGCCGGACCCGATCCATTCCACCAGCGGTCCGTACAGTTCATGCGCCTTGTCGGGCCAGTCGCCCGCCCCGACCAGGGCGGCATAGTCGGGCCACAGGCGCGCCAGGCAAGGCTCCTGGACTTCCCCGCGGGTCTGCTGGTCGCCCTCGTACACCTTGCGCGGATCGCCTTCCTGCAGCATGGCCAGCGCGGTCTTGCAGCCGAGCGCCAGTGGACGGTCCAGGTTCAGGCGCCACAATGCGGCCACCGCGCGCAGCGCGGCGGACGCCATCACCGGGTCGAGCGGCGCCAGGGTCACGACGGCGTCGCGCGCGACCAGGTAGCCGGGCATCGGCACCCCGGCGGCGGCGGCGGCCAGCTGGCGCAGCCACGGCAGGATGAGCTTGTGGCCGCTGGGCCGGCCCTTCTTGTCGAGCAGCCGAGACGGCACCTGCATCAGCCAGGCGGTTTCGTCGCCGTTGCTGCGCAGGCGATCGAGCCAGTCATCGAGGACGATGTCGCCGTCGAGCGCCAGGCTGATCGCGCGCTTGGGGGCGGCCTGGTCGAAGCGGGCGCCCAGCTCCAGCCAGGCGCTGCGTACCGGCACCAGGCCGTCCACCAGTTCTTCCTGCCAGTGGCGCCCGAGCAGGCCGATCGGCAGCACGCCTTCGCGCGCCAGCTGTTCCACGCGCTTGGCCAGGGCGCCGCGGACCTCGTCCGGGCTTTCGGCCGGCCCGCTGTCGTCGAGCAGCTGGCGTTCGATCGCATAGCGCTCGAGCGCATCGAGGGCGAACGGCTCCTCGTCCTCGCCGACCAGGGCGGCGTCGGCGAACACGACACCGAGCCGGCGCCGGAAGAAATACTTGGCCGGCTGGCGCAGGAAGGACGACAGTTCGGCCAGCTTCAGGACCAGCCCCTGTTCGAGCTCGTAGGGCGGCAGCGCGTCGCCTGTGGCGTCGGCAGTGTCGTCCTGGCCGTGCACGGAGCGCCACTCGCCGGCATAGGTCAACAGGCCGCCGCGCTCGAAATAGCGGCGGCTGAAAGGCTGCAGCGCATGTTCGACGGTACGCTCGGACAGGTCGAGCTTCCAGCCGTTCCCGAGATAGTCGCGCAGCTGGGCCACCAGCACCGAGGGCGGCTGCTCGCTGTTGTCGCGCACGTTGCGGCCGACCCAGCTCACGTACAGCTTGTCGCGCGCCGACAGCAGCGCTTCGAGCATCAGGTAGCGGTCGTCGTCGCGGCGCGAGCGGTCGCCCGGGCGCGCCATGCCGGGCAAGGCCAGCAAGTCGAAGTCGGCCTTCTGCACCCGGCGCGGGAAGTCGCCGTCGTTCATGCCGAGCAGGCACACCACGCGGAACGGCACGGCGCGCATCGGCATCAGGGTGCAGAAGGTCACGCCGCCCGAGACGAACTGGTGGTTCAGGGTCGGCTGGTCGAGCTGGGCCAGCCACGATTCGCGCATCACCGCCAGCGGCACCGGCTCGTCGAACTCGGCGCTGTCGCAGGTCTCGAGCCAGCATTGCAGCCCTTCGCTCAACTGGGCCAGGGTCAGGCGGTCTTTCTCGTCGGCCGGCTGGAAGAACGCGGCCAGCAGGGCGCGCGCGGCCTCGCCCCACTCGCCCGGCGTGCGCGGCAGCACCAGTTCGGCGCGCCAGTGCAGCAGGCTGTCGATGAACTGGGCCAGCGAGCCGGCCAGCGCGGCATCCAGGCCGCCCACTTCGGCATAGGGTTCGATGTCGCCGAAGCTCCCGCCCGCGCCGCTGGCGTAGCCGAGCAGCATGCGGCGCACCCCGAAGATCCAGGCGTTCTGCTCCCCTACCGAGGCCAGGCCCAGCCCGGCGCGGTGCTCGCGGTCCAGCCCCCAGCGCACGCCCGAGCCTTCGATCCAGCGGCCCAGGATCGGCAGGTCGTCGGGGGCCAATCCGAAGCGCCCGCCGACCGCCGGGACGTCGAGCAGGTCGCGCACCTCGCTCTGGCGGCAGCGCTGCTGCGGCAGGCGCAGCAGCCATTCGAGCGCCACCAGCAGCGGATTGACGCTGCGGTCGCGCACGTCGCCGATCTCGAACGGAATGTGGCGCGGATCCTTGCTTCGGTGCTGGTCGAACACCGCATGGATGGCGGCCGAGAACACGTCGATGTCGGGCACCATCACCACCACGTCGCGCGGGCGCAGGCTCGGGTCCTGGGCGAACCAGGACAGCAACTGGTCGTGCAGCACCTCGACTTCGCGCTGGACGCTGTGGGTGATGTGGAATTCGATCGAGCGGTCCTCGCGCGGCGGCGGGCATCGCGGATGCTCGTCGGGCGGCAGCAGGTCGCGCACCGCGGCCTGGGCCTGCTGCAGCAGGGTCTGGCCGTCGGATTCGTCGAACAGGTCGACGCGCAGGTTCTCGTAGCGGCTTCCCTCGCCCTGGTCGAACTCGTCGAGCATGCGCACGAAGTCGCGCCCCTGCCGGCCCCAGCTTGCCAGCAGCGGGTGGCTGTGCATGTGCAGTTCCTCGAGCGGCACCGCGGCGAGCTCGATCCCGCCGCGCGGCTGCTGGCGCCGGCGCGCGGCCTTGAGCAGTTCGCGCCCCTCGATGATGTCGCCCCAGTAGTAGCGGCAGGGGTTCGGCACCGCGAACAGCACCTGGGTGTGGCGCGACAGCGCGGCGACGGCCTGCAGGGTCTGGTAAGGCAGGGTCGACATGCCGAACAGGATCACGCGGCGCGGCAGCGCCGAGGCCGGCACGCGGCCCGATTCGATGGCCGAGACGAATTGCTGGTGGATGCTGGCGCGGCCGCTCGAGCGCAGTTCCAGGGGCAGGCTGGCGTGGATCTCGCGCCACAGGCAGGCCTGCCATGTCAGGTCGGGCCCGAGCGGCAGCGGGTCGCCGACCGCGCGGCGCAGCACGTCGCGTCCGGCCTCCCAGTCGGCCAGCCAGTCGGCGCGGTAGACCTGGTACTGGTCGTACAGGTCGGCCAGGCGTTCGGCCAGTTGCAGTCGGCGTTCGGGGCAGCCGTCGCCCAGGAATTGTTGCAGCGGCGCGTAGCTGGGGTCTTGCACCAGCGCGGGCAGCAGGCGCATCAGGCGCCAGGTAAGCGGATCCTTGTCGAAAGGCGCGCGGGTGGGCACGCGCTCGCGCCCCAGCATGCCGCGGTAGGCTTCCCACAGGAAGCGCGCCGGCAGCGCCACCCGGGTGGCGGCGCACACGCCCATTTCCTCGGCCAGGGCGATCTTGAGCCACTCTGCCACCCCGTTCGACTGCACCAGGATGGTCTCCTGCTCGAGCGGACCCAGCGGGTGCGCGCGCAGCCAGTCGAACATGGCGCTGCGCAGCAATTCCATCTGATTGCCGTGCAAAATTAACAAGCCGGGAGTGATCGGGGAAGACATCGGAACGCTTGGGTTGCTCAAGGGGCAAAGCATACCCGGTTTGGCCGCGGCGCGGAAGGCTTGGTCAGGTTCAGTAGCCTTCTAATAATGTCCAAAAATGCGGCATCATGCGCCGTCCAGGACGCGCACGCCTAGGCGGGCGCCGAACTCGCGCTCCACGCGCGCCAACTGGGCGCGCAGGCGCGCCGCCAGCGCCCTGGCCTGGGCCGGGCGTCCGGCCTGCCCCTCGATCTCCTCGCACAGGGAGGCGAAGCCGCCGGCGCCGACCGCGCGCGCCGAGGACTTGACCCGGTGCGCCAGTGCCTCCACCGCCGTCATGTCGCCGCGCGCCAGCGCCGCATCGATCCCGGCCAGGGCCTCGCGCGCGCTGGAGACGAACAGGAAGGCATACTTGCGCATGCGCTCGCGGTCGCCGCCGAAACTGGCCGCCAGGGCCTCGAAATCGACCACCCCGGCGCCCGGCGGCGCCGGCGCCACCACGTCGGGCGCCGGCGCCGCGCTGCGGCCGAGGCAGCGCGCAATGGTCGCCGCCAGCAGTTCCGGCACCACCGGCTTGCTCAGGAACTCGTCCATGCCGGCCTGCAGGCAGCGCGCACGGTCTTCCACCCCGGCGTTGGCGGTCATGGCGATCACCAGGGTGCCGGCAAGCTGCGGGTCCTGGCGGATGCGGCGCGTCGCTTCCAGCCCGTCCATGACCGGCATCTGCACGTCCATCAGGACGCAGTCGAAGCGCCTGCTGCGCATCGCGTCGAGCGCCTCGGCGCCGTTGCCGGCCACGTTCACCTCGGCGCCGGCCTGCTGCAGCAGTTCGCGGCCGACCTGCTGGTTGAAGGCGTTGTCCTCGACCAGCAGCACCGCGCAGCCGTCCAGGCGGGTGG
>NZ_JBKBOV010000059.1:0-21977 GCF_046293535.1 Massilia sp.
CATAGAGAGGTTCTACAATCCACGCCGGCGTCATTCCACTATCGGCTACATCAGCCCGGTACAGTTTGAAAATCTAAAATGCGCCTAACGGAGGTGTCCGTATCGATGGGGGAAGGCCATTATTCGATGCATATTCGGCGCACCAGTCGCGGAACGTCGACCGGAACCCGTGCACCGTAATGCCGTTCCACCCCATGCGGCGCAACACAGCCGTCAGTGTCATATCCGACATCGAATTGCCGCCTCTTCCAGGGAAGATGAGCTCGCCGCTTTTGCTAAGCCCCTTTAGCAGATCGAGGACCCGGTCCGGCAGAGGCACACGGTGCTCGCGACCCTCTTTCATTCGCTCGGCTGGCACGGTCCAGAGAGCCGCATCCATGTCGATCTCCCACCAGCGGGCCTCCCGCACCTCTGAGGACCGCGCTGCAGTAAAAATGGCAAACTCGAGCGCACGTGGAGAGTAGCCCTCGCGCTGCTGCAGCTGCGCCATGAATGCCGGCGCCTGCTGCCAGGGCAGCGCTGGGTGGTGCACTACAGGAGAGACACTGTCAGGGTTTGCCAGTAGATGATCGAGGTGTCCCTTCCACTTCGCAGGGTTCTCTCCCGTCCTGTACTTGCTGACAGTGGCCCAGTCCAAAATGGATGCAATGCGGCCGCGGAGCCGCGTCGCGGTCTCGGTCTTTTCTGCCCAGATCGGCTCGAGCACCCGGACGACGAGCGCAGTATCGATCTCCTCCACAGGAAGCTGGCCAAGCACCGGAGAGGCGTACATTGCCAGGGTCGATTCCCACTGTTTTGCATGCTTTTCGTTTCGCCAAGATGCCCGATGTGCCTTGATATACGCCCTGGCACAGGCATCAAACGTCATCCGCCGTGCCTCCGCACGGCGTCTCGCAAGCCGGTCGCTTCTTTTCTCGGCCAGGGGATCGCCCCCGCCACGCAGCGCCAGCCGCAGCTCGGCGGCCTGGGTACGGGCATCGGCAAGGGAAACCTGTCTTAGCGAGCCCAGGCCCATGTGGCGGCGCTTGCCGCCCACGTCATACCTAAATACCCACGTCTTGCTGCCAGTTGCGGTCACCTGCAGCCACAAGCAGTCGCCATCGCAATACCATCCAGGCTTGGCGATGCTGGAAATCCTGAGTGCGGAGAGCTTCTTGACGAGTTTAGGCATGCGTGGCTCCAAGTGACGACTAGTCTGCCTTTGGATGCAGGCTAGCCGTGGAAGTTAGCCGACGCTGCTACGCATGGGCCAAGGGGCCCTTAAGGGGAAGATATGCGATGCCATCGCTAGTCGAATAGCGGTACGCAGCCCCGGGCCAGTAGGGCCGTTTTGGCGCCGCCCCGCGGCTGTCTCAAACGCGCAGCTGATCGAGAGCTCCGCCGTTCGCGAGCCACTCTCTAACCCATCCAGGTTGCCGCCCCCGCCCTGTCCATTCCAGAGAACGGTCGCTACGATGGCGGTATTTAATCTTGCTGTGCTTGCTTTCTGCTACGAGATTCCCAATCAGATCTTCCACCGATACGCCGATCTCTTTCGCCATAAGTACGATCCGGTCGCGTGCCTCCATGAGCTGATCGGAAACACGCTCATCCAGCGCGCTCTCGACATCGTCGTTCAGGACGCGGAGCTCATCAAGCGAATAGGTAGTCAAGTCAACCATTACGGAACTCTCCAAATCAATATCGGTTTTGCCGGCGCTGACCTCACTGCAGGCGTACGCCGGACCCTGTGCCTGGCGCGGCGTGGCCCGGCAGCAACTGAAGGTAGAGTAGGCCGCACTTGGAATTTGATTTTGTTCGGTAACAATGAACTCGATCAAATTTGCGTCACTCTCGCGTCTGCGCTTAATCAGGGCATACGGCGCATGGCCCGACTGTAGAACCAAACCAGCGGAAGGGGAACTCTTCGCTACAAACCGGAACCTGCAGCCCCGGCAAGGACTTTGGGGATCTGCTTCCCGCGGCCGTGGGTCGCAGTGGCCTTCCTGGCGCGCCCGGACAAGACCGTCTCCGGTTCACCAATCCTATCTACCTTCCTATCTACCTTTCGACGGCGGACGTAGATGAAACATGGCGGACTCTACTGGACAACAAATTACGGGCTGCCAGAGGGAAGAAAAGAAAAAAGCCACCTTGCGGTGGCTTTAGTCTTTGCATCTTGGCGGAGGCGGTGGGATTCGAACCCACGATACAGGTTTAAGCCCATATGCTTCCTTAGCAGGGAAGTGCCTTCGGCCACTCGGCCACGCCTCCAATCAGTTCCGACTTGTGTGTCAGTCAGCGCTGAGTGCACGCATCTTAAGGGCTGGTGCACGTTGCGTCAAGGACGCACGCCCAAAATTTTGAAAATTGTTAAGCTTGCTCGAGGTTAAATGCCTTGTGCAGGGCGCGCACGGCCAGCTCCATGTATTTCTCGTCGATCAGCACCGAGATCTTGATCTCCGAGGTCGAGATCATCATGATGTTGATGCCCTCTTCCGACAGGGTGCGGAACATCTGCGAGGCCACGCCGACATGGCTGCGCATGCCCACGCCCACGGCCGAGACTTTCGACACCTTGGCGTCGCCCAGCACCTTGGCCGCGCCCAGCGCCTCGCGCTGCGCTTCCAGCACGGCCATCGCCTTGGCATAGTCGCCGCGCGACACGGTGAAGGTGAAGTCGGTCTTGCCGTCCACCGACTGGTTCTGGATGATCATGTCCACTTCGACGTTCGCCTCGGCGATGGGGCCGAGGATGTGGAAGGCGACGCCCGGCTTGTCCGGCACGCCCAGGACGGTGATCTTGGCTTCATCGCGATTGAAGGCGATACCGGAGATGACGGCTTGTTCCATGTTGCTTTCTTCCTCAAACGAAATCAGGGTGCCGGACTTCGCTTCTTCGTCCAGCGGCATCAGGGGATCGGTCAGCGACGACAGCACGCGCGTCGGGACCTGGTAGTTACCTGCGAATTCGACCGAACGCGTCTGCAGCACTTTCGAGCCCAGCGACGCCAGTTCGAGCATTTCCTCGAAGGTGATCTTTTCCAGGCGGCGCGCCTCGTGCACGACCCGCGGGTCGGTCGTGTAGACGCCGTCCACGTCGGTGTAGATCAGGCATTCGTCGGCCTTCAGGGCGGCGGCGATGGCCACCGCCGAGGTGTCCGAGCCGCCACGGCCCAGGGTCGAGATGTTGCCATCTTCGTCCATGCCCTGGAAACCCGTGATGATGACGATCTTGCCGGCTTCGAGATCACCGCGCACGCGGGTGTCGTCGATCGACTGGATGCGCGCCTTGGTGAACGAAGAATCGGTGCGGATGCCCGCCTGCCAACCGGTGTACGAGACGGCGTCCTTGCCGATGGCCAGCAGCGCCATCGCCAGCAGGCCGACCGAGACCTGCTCGCCGGTCGAGGCAATCATGTCCAGTTCGCGCGGGTCCGGTTGCGGCATGATTTCCTTGGCCAACGCGATCAGGCGGTTGGTTTCACCGGACATCGCGGAAGGCACCACGACGACCTGGTGGCCGGCATCATGCCACTTCGCCACGCGGGCCGCGACATTCTTGATACGGTCCGTCGAGCCCATCGACGTCCCGCCATATTTGTGGACAATTAAAGCCATATCAGGAAGGGTTCCAGCTTGTTGAAAGATCAAAAGGGGACCCTTACTCTAGCATGCTGCAGTGCAGTATCACAAGACGGTCTAGCGAAAAAGCTATACGAAAACAAAATAAAGTAATACCGTTTTCGTATAGAAACAAAAACAAGTCTAGACAGCTTCGGGCACCCAGCGCAGCGCGATGCGCTCGCCCTGCCCCGCGGCCAGATGCCGGCAATCCATGCCGATGCCGGCGGCAAACAGCAGTTCGCGGTCGGCCCACACCAGCGGCGCACGCTCGCGCTCCCAGGCCGGCACGCCGAGCGCCTGGTAATGCGCCTTCAGGCTGCGGGTCGGGCGGTTGGCAGCGGGCTTGAGACGCTCGCCGCCCTGGCGGAAATCGATGGTGAGGAGGCGGCTGCGCAGCCAGACTGGATCGAAGCCTTCTGTTGCGACGTCAAAGTGCAGCACGCCGCCATAGGCCGGGAAAGCGAGCGCGCTTTCCCCGTTCCAGCGGAAACTCTCCCCTTCCTTGACCAGCACGCCGATATCGTCGGGGTCGCGCATGCCCGCGAGATCCGGCAGCTTCGGGGTAATGTAGAGCTTGCCGCGGTGGCGGCGGATCTGGCAACTCGGGTGCGTCACCTTCAATTGCGCATCCTCGCGCGCCGAGAACAGCTGGGACACCATCTCGGCCAGCCAGGCGGTCGAAGGCATGGCGAGCCCACGCACGTGGAACAGGTGGCGCAGCATGTTGTCGGTGCGCTCGCGGCTGAGCTGCCGCACCCGTGCCAGGTCGACCGCCTCGCCCTCGAGGCAGGCGGCCAGGTCCTGCGCGGCGACTTCGTCGAGGATGCGCTGGGCGGCCTGCACGTGGGCGGCGCCGCGCGCCAGCCGCGCCTGGTAACCCGGGAAGCTGGCCGCCAGAGCCGGCATCACGCCATGGCGCAGCGCATTGCGGGCATGGCGCGGATCGCTGTTCGATTCGTCCTCGACCCACGCCAGGCCTTCCG
The DNA here is from genome assembly GCF_046293535.1 of Massilia sp. Classification (NCBI taxonomy): domain Bacteria; kingdom Pseudomonadati; phylum Pseudomonadota; class Betaproteobacteria; order Burkholderiales; family Oxalobacteraceae; genus Massilia; species Massilia sp. The sequence continues at coordinate 4,590 of NZ_JBKBOV010000059.1, forward strand.
CGCGCGCATGCTCTTCGAGCTGGGCGCGCGACAGCGCCAGCAGCGGGCGCGCCATGACGAGTCCGGCGTCGCCGAGCAGGCCGGGAGCACGGTTGGCCCCATCCATGCCGGCCAGCCCGGCCGGGCCGGAGCCGCGCAGCAGCTGCAGCAGGACCGTCTCGGCCTGGTCGTCGAGGTGGTGGGCGGTCAGCAGGACGTGCGCGCCATGGGCGACGCACATCTCGCCCAGCGCGCGGTAGCGCAGCTTGCGCGCCGCTGCCTCGGTGCCGTCCTTGCCTTTGAACACCTCGACGCGGCGGTGGTCGAAGGCAATGCCGAGCGCCGTGCAAGCTTGCCGGCAATGCCCCAGCCAGGCATCGGCGTTCGGGCTCAGCCCGTGGTGGACGTGGAAGGCATGCAGGGCCACGCCCTGCCCGGCCGCCCAGGCGTGCGCCAGCCGCAGCAGGACCATCGAATCGAGGCCGCCGCTGCAGGCGATCGCCATGGAGGAGAAAGGATGCGTGTCGCGCAGGCTGCCTACGGCCTGCGCGAAGACTGCCGGGACTTTTCCGGCGTGGGTGGAACTCACTCTTCGCGCGGCAGCGTTTCCTTGAACTTGCCGTAAGCCATCAGCTTCGCGTGACGGGCCTCGAGCAGGTCCTTGGTCTTCATGCCCTGGAACTGGCGCAGGGTGTCGGCCAGCGCGCGCTTGAGCAACTGGGCCATCTGCTTCGGATCGCGGTGCGCGCCGCCCAGCGGCTCGTTGACGATCTTGTCGATCAGGCCGATGGCCTTGAGGCGGTGCGCGGTCAGGCCCAGGGCGTCGGCGGCGTCGCTGGCGCGCTCCGAGGTCTTCCACAGGATCGAGGCGCAGCCTTCCGGCGAGATCACCGAGTAGGTCGAGTATTGCAGCATCAGCACCGCGTCGCCCACCGCAATGGCCAGCGCGCCGCCCGAACCGCCCTCGCCGATGATGGTGGCGATCAGCGGCACCTTCAGCTCGGCCATCACGTACAGGTTGTGGCCGATCGCTTCGGACTGGCCGCGCTCTTCGGCGTCGATGCCCGGGAAGGCGCCCGGGGTGTCGACAAAAGTGAAGATCGGCAGGCCGAATTTTTCCGCCAGCTTCATCAGGCGCATGGCCTTGCGGTAGCCTTCCGGACGCGGCATGCCGAAGTTGCGCATTGCGCGCTCCTTGGTGTCGCGGCCCTTCTGGTGACCGATGACCATGCAGGCCTGGCCGTTGAAGCGGGCCAGGCCGCCGATGATCGACTGGTCGTCGGCGAAAGTACGGTCGCCGTGCAGTTCGTGGAAGTCGGTGAAGATCGCGTTCACGTAGTCCATGGTGTACGGACGCTGCGGATGGCGGGCGATCTGCGACACCTGCCATGGGGTCAGCTTGGCGTAGATGTCCTTGGTGAGCTGCTGGCTCTTCTTGGCCAGGCGGTCGATCTCTTCGGAGATGTCGACGGCGGAGTCGTCTTGCACGAAACGCAGCTCTTCAATCTTGGAATCCAGCTCGGCGATCGGCTGCTCAAAATTGAGGAAAGTTGTTTTAGTCATTGTACCTCCGGATTATTTCGTGGCCGCAGCGTTTCCGTTCGCGCAGCATGCACCGGGCCTGCAGTAACAACTGCCGGCCCCTGTTTTGGGCGTTATTCTACCGTACCCGAACCGGATACCGGATCGAGGCTACGCCATAAATACCAGGTTGCCACCGTACGCCAGGGCTCCCAGTTGGCTGCCACCTCGCGCGCATCGCTGCGAGAAACAGGTTCGCCAGAGAAGTAATTCTGGCTGATTCCCTGGATCAGGCCGGGATCGTCGAGCGGCAGCACGTTTGGACGGAGCAGATTAAATATCAAAAACATCTCCGCTGTCCAGCGGCTGATGCCGCGGATTTGCACCAGTTCGGCGATGACGGCCTCGTCGTCCATCTGCGACCACAGGTCGGCATGGACGCGCTTGGCCTTGAAACTGTCGGCCAGGTCGAGGATGTATTCGGTCTTGCGCTTGGATAGTCCGCAGGCGGCCAGCTCGACGGCGCCGGCCTTGAGTACCTGGCTCGGGGACAGCTTCGGGCAGGTCGCCAGCAACTTGGCCCAGGCCGCGTCGGCCACCTTCGGGGTGACCTGCTGGCCCACGATCGAGCGCGCCAGCGTGGTGAAGGGGTCGGGCTGGCCGCGCAGGTGCAGGTCGCCGATCTGGGGGATCAGCTTGGCCATGATGCGGTCGCGCGCCTGCAGCGCGGCCTTCGCTTCGGCCCAGTAGATCGGGACGGCGAGTTCTCCCTGCGGCTCCATGGCCGCGGACTTGTCCTTGTCGCCGGCCATTATGCGCGGCGCCAGGTCGTCGTTCCGTCCGGCTTGTCTTCCAGGATGATCCCGGCGGCAGTCAGTTCGGCACGGATCGCGTCCGCCTGGGCAAAATCGCGGGCTTTCTTGGCTGCGGCGCGGCGCGCGATGGCATCGATGACGCCGGCGTCGCCCGCCTCGTCGCCGCCCTGCAGGAAGGCTTGCGGCGCACGCTCGAGCAGGCCCAGCACGCCGGCCAGTGCCTTCAGCTGCCGCGCGGCGTCGAGCGACTTGCTGCGGTTGACTTCGCTCGCCAGGTCGAACAGCTCGGCCACGGCCAGCGGCGTGTTGAAGTCGTCGTCCATCGCTTCACGGAAGCGCAGGGCGTGGGCCTCGTCCCAATCCACGGCGGGCTGCTCGTCGCCGAGGTCCACGGCCGACAGCGCCGTGTACAGGCGCGTGAGCGCGCCCTTGGCGTCATCGATGTGGGCATCGGAATAATTCAGCGGGCTGCGGTAGTGGGCGCGCAGGATGAAGAAGCGGATCACTTCGGCGTCGTACTTCTTGAGCACGTCGCGGATCGTGAAGAAATTGCCCAGCGACTTGGACATCTTCTCGTTGTCCACGCGCACGAAACCGTTGTGGATCCAGTAGTTGACCATGTTGCCGCCGAACGCGCCTTCGGATTGCGCGATCTCGTTCTCGTGGTGCGGGAACTGCAGGTCGGCGCCGCCGCCATGGATGTCGAAATGCTGGCCCAGGGTGGCGCAGGACATGGCCGAGCACTCGATGTGCCAGCCCGGACGGCCCTTGCCCCACTTGGAATCCCACTTGGCTTCCGCGGGTTCGGATTCCTTGGCGGCCTTCCACAGCACGAAGTCGAGCGGGTCGCGCTTGCCGCTGCTGACGTCCACGCGCTCGCCGGCGCGCAGGTCGTCGAGCGACTTGCCGGACAGCTTGCCGTAGCCGTCGAAGCCGCGCACGGCGTAGTTCACGTCGCCGTCATCGCTCCTGTAGGCCAGGCCCTTGGCTTCGAGTTGCTCGATGATCGACAGCATCTGCGGCACGTACTCGGTGGCGCGCGGCACCACGGTGGGCGGCAGCATGTTCAGCGCCGCGATGTCCTCGTCCATGTACTTGACGTTGCGCTCGACCAGTTGGCCGATGGTCTCGCCGTTCTCGACCGCGCGCTTGATGATCTTGTCGTCGATGTCGGTGATGTTGCGGACGTACTTGACCTCGTAACCCGAGGCCATCAGCCAGCGGTAGATCACGTCGAAAGCCATCATCATCCGCGCGTGACCGATATGGCAGTAGTCGTACACGGTCATGCCGCACACATACATGCCGACCTTGCCGGCTTCCATCGGGACGAATACCTGCTTGTCACGCGCGAGCGTGTTGTAAATCTTCAGTTGGCTCATGGGTGGTTTCTGGTGAGGGAGAGGATCGGGAGCGAGTACGGCAGCGCTGGAAGCTGATGCGGCGCGGCGGGATATCGCAGAGATCGTCTGTACCCTCGGGTGTTGTTCTTCTTTGATAGAATGGGACGTTCTGCGCAAAGTATAGCATTGTTAAAATCCCGGCTGGCCGCATATGGTTCAGCTTTATTTTTCGGGAAAAGACTTGACAGCACCTTGCGCGAGGTCCACCAGAGGAGAGCCACGACAATGACCATTGCCTTCCGCCGCTCGCTGCTTCAGGGCATCGCCCTGGGCGCCGGCGCCCTGCTGCTGTCCGGCGCCGCCCTGGCCGCGCCCCAGGAAACCACCTCCGACGCTGCCGCTGAAGCCCCCGCCGCGCCGGTGGTCAAGGGTCCGCAGGTAGCGATCAAGACCACGATGGGCGACATCGTCGTCCAGCTCGACGAGGAGCGGGCGCCCAAGACGGTGGCCAACTTCATGCAGTACGTAAAGCAGGGCTTCTACAAGGGCACCATCTTCCACCGCGTGATCGACGGCTTCATGATCCAGGGCGGTGGCATGAACGAAAAGTTCGAGGGCCGCAAGACCAACAAGCCGGTCAAGAACGAATCGAACAACGGCCTGTCGAACCAGCCGTACACCATTTCGATGGCGCGCGAAGACCATCCGGACTCGGCCACCTCCCAGTTCTTCATCAACGTCGCCGACAATTCGGGCATCGACTATCCGTTCTACAAGGGTTCCGGCTACACCGTCTTCGGCAAGGTCGTGCGGGGGCAGGAAGTCGTGGACAAGATCAAGGGCGTGATGGTGGACGACGTGCGCGGCATGCAGAACGTGCCGGTGACGCCGATCTTCATTAAGTCCGTAACCGTGCTCAAGGGCGACAAGCTTGTAAAATAGCGAATGCGTTTGCCGCATTAACAATAACCAACTTATACAGGACAGAACATGACCAGCGTTCGCATGACCACCAACAAGGGCAACATCACCATCGAACTGGACGCCGAGAAGGCGCCGAAGACCGTTGCCAACTTTATCGACTACGTCAACAAGGGTCATTTCACCAACACCATCTTCCACCGCGTGATCAAGGACTTCATGATCCAGGGTGGCGGCTTCGAACCGGGCATGAAGCAAAAGCCGACCGATGCGACCGTCGAGAACGAAGCCAAGAACGGCCTGAAGAACGACAAGTACACCATCGCCATGGCCCGCACCTCGGCGCCGCATTCGGCATCGGCCCAGTTCTTCATCAACACCAAGGACAATGCCTTCCTGAACTACCCGGGCCAGGACGGCTGGGGCTATGCCGTGTTCGGCAAGGTCACCGAAGGCCAGGACATCGTCGACCAGATCAACACCGTGCAGACCACCCGCAGCGGCATGCACTCGGACGTGCCGGTCGATCCGGTCGTCATCGAGAAGGTCGAAGTCGTCTGATGCAGCACGTGCGCCGGGGCCTGCACTACCCGTCAGTCCAATGAGCATGCCCGGGCGCACGTTCGCCCTGTTCGTCTCCGACCTGCATCTGCAGGCCTCGCATCCGCGCACGGCCGACGCCTTCTTCGCTTTCCTGGCGGGGCGTGCGATCCACGCCGAGCGGCTCTACCTGCTCGGCGACATCTTCGAATACTGGGCCGGCGACGACGACCTCGCCGAGCCTTTCCACCAGCAAGTGATTGCCGCCATCCGCGCCGTAAGCGACGCGGGCACGGCCGTGTACTGGCTGGCGGGCAACCGCGATTTCCTTGTCGGACCGGGTTTTGCCGAAGCGGCGGGACTCAGCCTGCTGGAAGAGCCGCACGTCATCACGGCCGGTGGCAAGCGCATCGCGCTGGTGCACGGCGACGCCCAGTGCACCGCCGACCTCAAGTACATGGCCTTCCGCGCCCAGGTGCGCGACCGCGAATGGCAGCAGCACTTCCTCGGCATGCCACTGGCGCAGCGCAAGGCGGTCATCGCCGGCCTGCGCGAAGGCAGCCGCGAGGCCCAGGCCGGCAAGTCCTACGAGATCATGGATGTCGCGCCCGAGGCCGTGAAGGCGCTGTTCGACGCCACGCAAGCAAGCGTGATCATCCATGGGCACACGCACCGGCCGGCGCTGCATGACACGGGCGGCAGGCTGCGCTATGTGCTGCCGGACTGGGAGCTGGATACCGAGCCGCGACGCGGCGGGTGGATCGCGCTGGATGCCGAAGGCACGCTTTCACGGCACGCTGTCCAGCCGTTTCGCGGGCTAACAGGGTAGAATTTCCCTACTGAAACTTCCCTGGCAATGGCAATGGCAGCGCTGCAGACGTTCTCCGATATCGAGCAATTCCCGAATCCCGCAGCGCCCGCATCCGGCGCGGCAAGCCCCATCGGCTCCTCTCATGGCCTATTTCCCAATCCCAAGTTCGACCGTGCCGCTGGAAAGCTCGGCAAGCTGATACGGGATCGCGCGCCGCATTTCGAGTTCCACAAGATTCGCCGGGGCGGAAAGCACGCTGTCATCCTCGTAAATGGTTTCCTGTCGCAGGGCGACCATGACACGGCCGACTGGGAAGCCGCGATCGAAGACAAGTTCGGGGATGCGACCTGGTATCACCTCGACTGGGACGCCTGCCGCGGCCTGAAGCGCCAAGCCATCGAGCTGCTGACGCTGGACAGCCTGCTCAAGCTGCCCAGGCTCTCGATGCAGCCGGTGTCGCCCGTGGTCGGCGGCATGCTCTCGTGGCACGCCGCGATGTCGGCCGCGGAGCGGGCCGGAGAACTCCTGGCGAAGGCAATCCAGCGTACCCCGGACTGGCGCTTCACGCTGGCCGGCCATTCGCTGGGCGGCAGGGTCGTCCATTTTGCACTGAGGGAGCTCGCCAAGAACCCCGGCAAGCGGGTCGAGAACGCATATTTGCTCGGCGCGGCCGTGGGTGGCGGGGCCAAGGACAGCGCTTGCTGGACCAAGGCCGCCAGCGCGGTCGAAGGGCGCGTTTATAACTGCTATTCGAACAAGGATGCGATCCTGTCGCGCCTCTACCGTGGCGCCAACTTATGGATGAGCGAGCCGGCCGGGCATTCCGGCATCGTGCTGAAACACGCAGGCCTGTTTCATGTCGACTGCGGGCGCCTGGTCGACAGCCATTTCACCTGGAAGAGCAAATTCGGCACGATCCTGGAACAGCTGGACGACTAGCAAGCTACGTTCGCCCCGCTGCCCTTCGTAAGCCGGCGCCAGCTCAGCGCACCTGGTCCAGCAGATCCGGATGCTTTCCCAGCAGCCGCAGCAGCTTCACCAGCGCCACCGGCGCATGCGCCTCGCCCGCCTCGAAGCGCGCGAAGTCGCCCGCCTCATCCCCGAACAGCTCGTCCGCCTTCTGCTGGGTCAACCCCAGCTGCTTGCGCAGCGCGCGGACAGTCTTGAGCTCGTCCGCGTCCACCTGCTTGCGGAAAGCGGCGACCAGTTCGCCGTAGTGGTCGTGCTCGCCCCGGGCAAACATGACCTCCTTGCAGCCAGCGCAATGCTCGACCACCACGTCGGGAATTGTCGTGCTCCGGCCCTTGTAGGTGTACTGCATTTCCCTGATCGCATGCGTCAGCGGCGAAACGTCGCAGTTCGGGCATGTCAGCATCGTTCCTCCATTCAGTCTCACAGCGCATCCTACCAAAGCGCTTCGGACCACCGCGCCCGCCTTGCATAAAAGCGCCTCCCCACGGCTTGGTGACCGGCTACCGGGTTAAAATTTCCAAATCGAAACTACTCTTCCATTCAATGCACCTTGTCATACCACCCGGTCCGTTCAACGATATTTCCGAGTTCTGCCTTCCATCCGCTGGCAAGCACTGGAGTCTCGGCGCCAAGGCCCTCACCCTGGCGAGCCTGGTCAACCCGATCGGCCTGGGCGTCGGCGCCGCGGCGCTCACGGTGGGCAGGATGGCGCTGCCGGTTCTTGGCCAGCCGGGGAAGCGCTCCGTCCCGCACGTCCAGATACGCAAGCTGCAGTCGGGCGGCAAGCATGCGGTCATCGTCGTCAACGGCTTCCTTTCACAGGGAGACCACGACACGGCCGATTGGGAAAAAGCCATCCGGCGCAAGTTCAGGCGGGCGACCTGGTACCACCTCGACTGGGAGGCGGGCCGCGCTCCTGGCAAGCAACTGGGCGACCTGCTGACCCTCGAAAGCCTGACATCGCCAATGAGCCCGATCATTCGGATCGGCGCCAACGGCCTGACGGCCTGGCATGGCGCGATGCTGTCGGCCGAGCGGACCGGCGTCCTGCTGGCGCACGCGATTCGCAGCACGCCAGGCTGGCGCTTCACGTTGGCCGGCCATTCGCTGGGCGGAAGGGTGATCCATTTCGCCCTCAAGGCGCTGGCCCGCGAAAAGCGCAAGCGCATCGAGAACGTCTATCTGCTGGGGGCCGCCGTCGGCGGCGGGGCGAAGGACGACGGCTGCTGGGAGCAGGCCGCGGGCGCCGTCAAGGGGCGCATCTTCAACTGCTACTCGCGCGAAGATGCGATCCTGTCGCGCCTCTACCGCAGCGTCAATCTCACGCTGAGCGAGCCAGCGGGCTACTCCGGCATCAACCTGCAGCACGCACGCCTGTTCCATTTCGATTGCTGGCGCCTGGTCGACGGGCACCTGGCCTGGAAGAGCAAATTCGGCTCCATCCTCGAGCAGCTGAAGGAATATTGATCGAGGGCTTGGCTGCTTCTCCACTCGCACTGCTCCTGTCCATTCGTTTCCGTAAATATGTTCAGTATGTATATTGACAACGAAGAGCTCACTGTTATACTTCACTACAACACCAGATCAACATAGCACCTCATGGAGACAAACATGAACCCGGCAGCACCACGACAGAGGAGAACTGGACATGACAGTCGGCTGGAATGACAACACACCCATTTACCGCCAGCTCAAGGAGCGCGTGGTGGGCATGATGCTCGACGGCATTTTGAAAGCCGGCGACGCCCTGCCCTCGGTCCGCCAGATCGCGGCCGAATATCAACTCAATCCGATCACCGTATCGAAGGCTTACCAGGAACTGGTCGACGAGAACTTAGTGGAAAAGCGAAGGGGAATTGGCATGTACGTTACCGAAGGAGCAAGCGAGAAACTCTTGGCCACCGAACGCGAACGCTTCATCCGCGAAGAGTGGCCCGCCATGGTCGAGCGCATCCGCCGCCTCGGCCTGAACGTCGAGCAGCTGCTCAATGCCTCCGGCAACAACGCTCCGGGAGGTTCAGCATGAATGCCGTCATCGAAGCACGCGGCCTGACCAAGCGTTACGGCAAGCGTACCGCCGTCGACGGCATCGATTTCGACATCCCCGCCGGCCGCATCGTCGGCCTGATCGGCCCCAACGGTTCGGGCAAGACCACCACGCTCAAGGCGGCGCTGGGCCTGATTCCTTTTGAGGGCCAGCTGTCGGTGCTGGGCTTCGACCCGCGCACCCAGCGCGACGACCTCATGAAGGACGTCTGCTTCATCGCCGACGTCGCCATCCTGCCGCGCTGGCTGCGGGTGAAGGATGCGGTCGACTTCGTGGCCGGCGTGCATCCGCGCTTCAATCGCGACAAGGCCGAGCGCTACATCGCGCATACCAAGCTCAAGCCGGAGATGAAGGTCAAGGAAATGTCGAAGGGCATGATCGTGCAACTGCACCTGGCCCTCGTGATGGCCATCGACGCCAAGCTCCTCGTCCTCGACGAGCCGACGCTGGGGCTGGACATCATGTACCGCAAGCAGTTCTACCAGAACCTGCTGGAAGACTATTTCGACGAGCAGAAGACCATCGTCATCACCACCCACCAGGTGGAAGAAGTCGAGCACATCCTGACCGACCTGATGTTCATCCGCGAAGGAAAAATCGTGCTGTCCGCCTCGATGGAAGAGATCGGCGAGCGCTACACCGAAGTGATGGTCCCGGCCGACAAGCTGGTCGCCGCCAACGCCCTGGCCCCGCTCGACAAGCGCACCGTGTTCGGCAAGTCGGTGATGCTGTTCGATTCAAGGGCGCCGGGCGGCGTGTCGCGCGCCCAGCTCGCCCAACTGGGCGAGACCCGCAATCCCAGCGTTGCCGACCTGTTCGTGGCAACCATGAAAGGAACCTACGCATGAAAACGATGAAATGGCTGCTCCGGCGCGAGTTCTGGGAGCACAAGGGCGCCTTCTTCTGGACGCCGGTCGCGGTGGCCGCGGCGATGCTGCTGCTGGTGGGCGGGGGCTTCATGTATGCCCTGGCCGCCGGCGGGCACGACACCATCCAGTTCAACGGCCACAGCGTAGTGGCGATCCAGGGCCTGCCGCCGGGGCTGCGCGCCAAGCTCGCCTACGCCGCGGCCTCCGGCTACCTCGGCCTGGCGGCGCCGCTGTTCGTCGTGCTGGCCGTGGTCGTGTTCTTCTACTGCCTGGCCGCGCTGCATGACGACCGGCGCGACCGCAGCATCCTGTTCTGGAAGTCGCTGCCGCTGTCGGACCGCGACACCGTGCTGTCCAAAGTGCTGACCGCGCTGGTGGTGGCGCCCCTGATCACGATCGCGATCGGCGTGGTGACTGGCCTCGCGCTGCTGGTGCTGGGCATGATCAGCGTCGCCGGCAAGGGCGTGAACCTGTTCGGGCTCGTGCTGCAGGAGCCGAACCTGTATCTCGGACCGCTGTACCTGCTGGCCTTCCTGCCGCTGTACATCATTTATGCGCTGCCGACCGTCGGCTGGCTCTTGATGGTGTCGAGCTGGGCGCGCTCCAAGGTCTTCCTGTGGGCGGTCTGCACGCCGCTGGTCGTGGCCATGCTGCTGAAGTGGTTCAACCTCATCGTCGGCCACGTGTCGAACAGCGTCATCGACGTCAACTGGTTCTACTACGAGGTCGTGGTGCGCGGCCTGGCCGGGCTGGTGCCGGGGATCTGGCTGTCGCACAGCGACATCGAAGTCATCAACCAGCAGTACGGCCTGGACCCGGGCGCCCTGCTCGGCCTCTCGTACTCGACCCTGGCCTACCCGAGCACCTGGATCGCCGCCGCGGTGGGCGCCGCGATGATCTACGCCGCGATGCGCCTGCGCCGCTGGCGCGACGAGGGTTGATCGCCGTGCGCGCCCTGACGACGCTCGCACTCGCGGCCTCGCTCCTGTGCGGCGGCCTGGCTTCCGCACAGGACAAGCCGGTCCGCGAACTGGAGCCCGTGCATGTGAACGCCATGCGCAATCCTGAAGTGCGCAAGTACGAGGTGATCCTGGCCGGCCTGGATGCTTTTGAGCGGCACCGGCAGCTGGCGCCCGCGGCCGAGCGCCTCTACTTCCGGCTGCGCACGCAATCGAAGGACGAGTCGGCGCAGCCGCTGGCCGTCCGCCTGGTCGGCGACGGCGGCTTCAACATGCCGCTCGCCATCGACGCCGAGCGGCGCTTCGTGGTGCCGCGCGTGGCCGCCGCCGAGGAAGCGAAGAGCGAACTGGAGCTGAACCGCAAGCGCCGCGTCTACCGCACCGACCCCGACATCCGCACGCCGGGCTTGCCGGCCCACCAGCGCCGGCTGGGCGACCTGCGGCTGGAATGCAAGGTGACGGTGGCGATGGCCAAGGCCGAGATCCCGACCTTCTGGGTGATGACCATCAATACCATCCTGCTGCGCACGGACTGGTGCAACTTCTTCGGCGACCCCGAGGACTTCCGCTGGGAGGGCGTGAGCAAGGAGGCGCATTTCCCCTTCCGCAGCGAGCGGCCGCTTCTCGGGGCGGTGCTGGTCGACGGCAATCGCTCGGCGAAGCTGGAAGTCAAGGGCACGACTTTCCAGGTGCCGATCGGGAACGACAGCTGGAGCGACGACGCCGTAGTCGAGCTGAGCTATGCGCCGGCGCCGGAAACGCCTACTGGAACTGCTGGCGAAACGCCTCGAACTGCGCCTTGAGTTCCTCGAGTTCGCCGCGCAATGCGGCGACTTCCTGTTCCAGCTGGCCGACACGGCTGGCGCCGCCTCCGCCGAGGCCGGCGCCCGCGGCGGGCGGCTCGTACGCCGCCAGCTCGCCGCCCAGCAGGTGGCCGTAGCGCGCCTCCTTGGTGCCAGGCGCGCGGTCCAGGCGCGCGACCAGCGGCGGGTATTTGTCGATCAGGAACTGCAGCACGGTCTCGACCTCCGGCACGCTCTTGAATTCGAACAGGCGGCCGGTCCGGGTGCGGATCTCGCCGGCCGTCTGCAGGCCGCGCAGCATCAGGATGGCAAGCACCGCCACCTTGTCCTGCTCCAGGGTCCACTTGATGCGCATGCGGTGCTCGTACTTCACCACGCGCGCGCCGGCCTGCGAGATGGCGCTGACGAGCTTCTTTTCGATCAGGCGCTGCAGCGTATCCAGGACCATCTCGTCCGTCAGCTGCATGATCGGGTCGCGGCTAGACAGCTGGTTGCAGCCGTTGACGATGGCGTTCACCGACAGCGGATAGTTATCGGGCGTCAGCGCCTCTTTCTCGGCCAGCACCGCGAGCACGCGGATTTCCATCGGGTCCAGTACGGCGGCGTTCACGGTGCCCGCCGCGTTGTCAGGCGTGCCCGTCGTTTCATTCGTCATGCGTTTCCTCAGTCGACCAGTCGGTTCAGTTGTTCTTGATCGAGTTTATCACCCTCGGCCACCTTCGGACAGCACAGGCCGGCGTCACGCATGGTGTCGGTGAGGCGCTCGATCTGCTCGTCCTGGCGGGCGACGTGATCGACCAACGCGCGCAGGGCCTTCGACAGCGGATCGTCGCCGTTGGGCGTGACGCCGTAGGCCGCGAACAGGTGGGCGCTGCGCGACTGGTCTTCCTTGCGGATGATGTGGGCCGGGTTGCCGACCGCCGTGGCGCCGGCGGGCACCGGCTTGATGACCACGGCATTCGAGCCGACCTTGGCGTATTCGCCGACCGTGAAGGCGCCCAGCACCTGGGCGCCGGCGCCGACGATCACGCCGCGCTCGAGCGTCGGGTGGCGCTTGGTGCCGGCCACCAGGGTGGTGCCGCCCAGGGTGACGCCCTGGTAGATGGTGCAGTCGTCGCCGACCACGGCGGTTTCGCCGATGACCACGCCGAAGCCGTGGTCGATGAAGACCCGGCGGCCGATGGTCGCGCCCGGGTGGATCTCGATGCCGGTGATGATGCGGGCGAGGTAGGAGATGAAGCGGCCGATCCACTTCAGCCCCAGTTTCCAGAAGGCGTGCGCCCAGCGGTGCATGATCACGGCATGCAGGCCGGGATAGCAGGTCAGGACTTCCCAGCCGTTGCGGGCGGCGGGATCGCGCTGGATGATGCTCTGGATATCGTCGCGCAGGTTGGCAAATAATTTCGAAAACATGATAAGGATGATCGCAAACCGAGGAAGGATGGTAGCGTATGTTGCGGGGGTTTGCTTGGGGATTGCTTGGGCTTGCAGGGGAAGGATGCGTCTGCTACGACGTAAGGAACTTGGGTTCCCGCCTGCGCGGGAACGACCTTGATTTTGGTATCCGCAAACCAAAGTCATCGACTTCGGTCGCGCCCCTTTGATCCGTCGTTCCCGCGAAGGCGCACTGCTGTCCGGGATAATCGCTAACTCTAGATTAATAGGGGTTTAGGGAAACGGCGGCGGTGTACGCGTATCCAACAAGCAAACTTCAAGCACCTAACTCGTCGTACGCGCCACTGGCGCCTACGACTTCCGGCGAAGGCCGGAACCCAATCCTGTTGCGGGCCGCTATCGCAGGCCAGGATATTTCACCCCAAATTGGGTTCCCGCCTACGCGGGAACGACGATTTCCGGCTAGATGAAATTATCCCGGACAGCAGTGCGCGAAGGCGGGAACCCAATTTTTTAAGAGCTGAGTCAGCCTTCGCGCGCGATGCGCTGGCGCCGTGCCTCGTACAGGCACACGCCCGAGGCCACCGACACGTTCAGGCTCTCGACCGAGCCGAACATCGGGATGCTGACCAGGAGGTCGCAGGTCTCGCGGGTCAGGCGGCGCATGCCTTCGCCTTCCGAGCCCATCACCAGTGCGGCCGGGCCCGTGAAGTCGGCCTCGTACAGGCCCTTGTCGGCGTCGTCCGAGGTGCCGATCAGCCAGATGCCGCGGTCCTTCAGCTCGCGCATGGTGCGCGCCAGGTTGGTCACGGTGATGTAGGGCACGGTCTCGGCCGCGCCGCTCGCCACTTTCGCCGCGGTGGCGTTCAGGCCGACCGCGCGGTCTTTCGGGACAATGACGGCATGCGCGCCGACGCCGTCGGCCACGCGCAGGCAGGCGCCCAGGTTGTGCGGATCGGTGATGCCGTCCAGGATCAAGAGCAGCGGCGGACCTTCGATCGCATCGAGCAGCTCGTCCAGGTTGCGCGCCAGCGCCAGTTGGCTGGCAAAAGCGATCACGCCCTGGTGGCGCCGGGTGCCGGTGATCTTGTCGAGGCGCGCTGCGTCGACGGGCATGACGCGCACACCCGCCTCTTTCGCGCTGGCGATCAAGGCCTTCATGCGCGCATCATTGCGCTCGGCATCGACGAAAATCTCTTCCACCGACTGGGCCTCGTGGCGCAGCCGCGAGGTCACCGCGTGGAACCCGAATAACATTTTATTTTTCATGTATTACTGTTTCTTCCTGCTAGTTTTGGCAGCGGGGGTCTTGGCCACCGCTTTGGTTTTTGGCGCGCTGGTCTTGGCGGCGCGCTTCGTGGGCGTCTTGGACGCTGTTTTGCTTGCGGTCTTGGCGGTGGTCTTGCCGGCGGTCTTGGCTGCAGGCGTGCGCGCGCTGCGCGGCGGCGGCACGAAGACCACGTCTTCGTCCCCTGCTTCCTCGTCCTCGCTGCTGGTGTAGCGCGACGGCTCCAGCGGCGCCTCGGCCTGGGCTTTCGCCTTGCGCTTTTTCGGCGGCTTCGGCTCGAGCGCCTCGACCGCGGCCTGGCGCGCGCGCTCGAACGGCGCCGGGACGGTCTCCTGCACGTCGGCCTGGGCCAGCACCAGGTCGATCTTGCGCGACTCGAGGTCGACCTTGGCCACCTTGACGCTCACCTTGTCGGTCAGCTTGTAGACCTGGCCGCTGCGCTCGCCGCGCAGTTCATGGCGCGCCTCGTCGTACTGGAAGTAGTCGGTGCCCAGGCCGCTGATGTGCACCAGGCCCTCGACGTACAGCTGATCCAGGGTCACGAAAATGCCGAACGGGGTCACGCCGGACACGGTGCCGGTGAAATCCTCGCCCAGCTTGTCCTGCATGAAGTAGCACTTCAGCCAGTTCTCGACGTCGCGCGAGGCTTCGTCGGCGCGGCGCTCGTTGGCCGAGCAGTGCACGCCCAGCGCGTCCCAGATGGTCAGGTCCTGCTCCTTCTTGGCCCGGCCTTCCGCCTTGTCCTTGGCGGCTTGCTTACGCGCCGAATTCGACAGGGTGGTGTTCAGCCCGCCCAGCTCGATGCCCTTCGGCTCGTACTTCTTGCCTTGCAAGATGGCCTTGATCGCGCGGTGGGTCAGCAGGTCCGGATAGCGGCGGATCGGGCTGGTGAAGTGGGCATAGGCTTCGTACGCCAGGCCGAAGTGGCCGACGTTGTCCGGGCTGTAGACCGCCTGCTGCATCGAGCGCAGCAGCATGGTCTGCAACAGGGCCGCATCCGGGCGCTCCTTGATCTTCTGCATGACCTCGGCGTAGTCGCGCGCGGTCGGCTTGGTGCCGCCGCCCAGGTTCAGGCCGACCAGCTTCAGGAAGGTGCGCAGCTGCAGCAGCTTTTCTTCGGTCGGGGTGCCGTGGATGCGGAAGGTGCCCGGGTGCTTATGGCGGATCAGGAGGTCGGCCGCGCATACGTTGGCGGCCAGCATGCATTCCTCGATGAGGCGGTGCGCATCGTTGCGGGTGCGCGGGATGATCTTCTCGATCTTGCCGACGGCATTGCAGACGATGTAGGTCTCGGTGGTCTCGAAGTCGATCGCGCCGCGCTCCTGGCGCGCCTTGAGCAGCGCGCGGAACACCTCGTTCAGGTGCAGCAGGTGCGGCACGATGCCGGGGCGGCGCTGCGCTTCCGGACCGGCCGTGTTGCCGAGGATCTCGGCAACCTCGTTGTAGGTCAGGCGCGCCGCCGAGTGCATCACGGCCGGGTAGAACTGGTAGGCCGTGACTTCGCCGTCCTCGGTGACGACCATGTCGCACACCAGGGTGCAGCGGTCCACCGCCGGGTTCAGCGAACACAGGCCGTTGGACAGCTTCTCGGGCAGCATCGGGATCACGCGGCGCGGGAAGTAGACCGAGGTGCTGCGCTCGAGCGCATCGGTATCGAGCGCGTCGTTCGGCCTGACGTAGTGGCTGACGTCGGCGATCGCCACCAGCAGGCGGTAGCCCTTGGTACGGCCGATTTTCACCGGTTCGCAGTAGACCGCGTCGTCGAAGTCGCGCGCGTCCTCGCCGTCGATGGTCACCAGCGGCACGTCGCGCAGGTCGACACGGTTTGCCAGGTCGGCATCGACGACCTCGTTCGGCAGCCGGTTGGCCTGCTTCAGCGCGGCCGGCGAGAATACGTGCGGCACGCCGAACTTGCGCACCGCGATTTCGATTTCCATGCCCGGGTCGTCCAGTTCGCCCAGCACCTCGACGATCTTGCCGGTGGGCTGCTGGAAGCGCGAAGGCTGCTCGATCAGTTCGACGCTGACCACCTGCCCGGCCTTGGCCTTGCCCGGGCCGCCCGCGACCAGCACGTCCTGGCTGATGCGCACGTCCTCGGGCGCGACGATCCAGACGCCGCCCTCGTTCATCAGGCGGCCGATCAGGTGGGTGTTGGCGCGCTCGACCACTTCGACGATGGTCCCTTCCGGGCGGCCGCGGCGGTCGGTGCCGGTGACGCGTGCGCGTACACGGTCGCCGTTGAGCACCTTGTTCATTTCCTTATCGTTCAGGAACAGGTCGTCGCCGCCCCCATCCGGAATGACGAAACCGTAGCCATCGCGGTGCGCGCTGACGCGGCCGGTGATGAAACCGGACTGGTCGGCCAGCAGATAGGTGCCGCTGGCGTCCGAACGGATCTGGCCGTCGCGCTCCATGGCGTTGAGCCGGCGGCCGAGCACCTCCTGCGCGGCGGGCTTGACCTTCAGGGCGCGCGCAACGTCGCCCGCTGCGAGCGGGCCCTTGGCACTGCGAAAGACGGCGAGGATCTCCTCGCGGCTAGGAATGGTATGAGTAGGTTGCTTCAAATCGTTTTCTTATTTCTCTTGATAGCGGCGCTGCCGGCAGAGCAGCCCGGGGATTGATGAACACCTTGACAGGCGTAGTGTAAGGGATTGCCGAGCGATTCGCCTAACATGTGCAATCAAGCGTGCTCAAAGAATCTCTTATAGAAACCCAAGTGGGCTTTTGACTTTTGAAATCCTTCCGCTATAATCTCGGTCTCTTCAGCAACGCAGCTCGCTGCGGCAGGAGAAAAACGGTAGCGGCAGAGGCATTTGCACTGCGATCAACGAAAGTTGATCTGGCGAAAAATGACAAAGCCTGCTATTGTAGCAGAGTTAGTTCAGTGCCCACGTGGCGGAATTGGTAGACGCGCATGGTTCAGGTCCATGTGCCGCGAGGTGTGGGGGTTCGAGTCCCTCCGTGGGCACCATAGAATTCCGTAGCAGTATGCAGTATGCAGTATCGTAGGCCCGGCGGGTTTCCCGCCGGTGCGGAAGCTTGCAAAGAGTTAGCTGTACCGAAGTAAATATGCCCACGTGGCGGAATTGGTAGACGCGCATGGTTCAGGTCCATGTGCCGCGAGG